>CALMDL010000100.1 GCA_937864995.1 uncultured Candidatus Altimarinota bacterium
TTGGGGTTACTGCTACTTCTGCTGATACTACTATTGTATTAAATGAACAAGGAACTCTTGATTTTAAAATGGTTCAAAATGGTGATAATAAAGATGAAATTGATGATGTAGTTTTAGCTGGTACTAATGGTGTAGCTATTGCTGAAGTTGAATTTGAAGCTAATGAAGAAAATGTTAAAGTTAAAGAATTAGTTTTCACTGCTAGTGGAGATGTTTCTAATACTTTAGCTGATGTTAGATTAGTTAATGGTTCAAATGTTGTTGTTGATGGTGCAGTAATTACTTACTCTGGTTCAATGACTTACATTACATTTAAAAATGATTTTACAATTGATACTGCTTCTAACAAAGTTAAAGCATTATTAGTTGCTGATTTAAACTCTATTACTACTGAAGGTGGACAAGTTTCTGCTACTGCAGGTGATTTATTTGTAAAATTAAATACTGTTGAAGCTAAATGAGTTGCATCTAATGAAGATATTTTCGCTAACGAAGATCCTACAAAAGTTGTTACTAGTACTGTTGAATCATTAGCTGTATCTGTTGTTCCTGCATTAGTTACTGTTTCTATCGTTGATGAAATGGGATCTAATGATTCTGATGCTATAATCAGATTTACAATTGATAAAGGTAATAATGATTTAGATAACAGTGATATTTTAGTTAAATCTATTGCATTAGAAACTGCTGTTGCTGGTTCTGGTGTTACAGTTAGAAATGACGATAATACTACTTTAGTTGCTAATTCAAATGCTTCTACAATTGACTTAACTTCTGCTTCTGCTGATTTAAGAAAAATTGTTAATGGTGATGAATTTGAATTAAAAGTTTCAGATGATAATGCTGAAGTTAGAGTTAAAGCTAAAGGTATCATTGTAACTATCGATGGTGCTGATTATACTATATCTAACGATAAAGTTATCGATTTAGGTGAATACGATGCTAACTAATTTTTAGTTACTCATATAACCAAAACAAAAATTATTTAATTAATTTTAAAAGAACTCATGCTTTGCATGGGTTCTTTTTTTTGTGTTTAAAGTGCTATATTTTCAAATAAATTATTATTGTATATATTTAGTATATAATTATTTGCAAATCAGATATATTTTATTATAATTAATTAGAGTTTAGTTTTTTAATAATATAATTATGGAAATTATAAATTGAAAAAAATATTATGATAGCGAAGAGTTTGATATTATGATAAAAGATAGCATATTAAAAAATGCTAAAGAATTAGCTATAGATATTAAAAATAAAAAATTAAAAACTAAAGTTAGAGAATATGTATAATATAAAATATTCTCAAGAAGCATTTTTATCTATAGATAACTTTATTAATTCATATAAAAATTATTTTATTAAATTGTATTCTGATACTTGAATTGATGATGAAGAAATAATTATTAAAAATTATATAGATATATGAGATAGAATTTATAATAATATAAAGTTTAAAATAGAAGAATATTTGAAATTAGAAAATATATTATGAGTTCATTTAGATGAATATAAAAATAAATATCTTGTTTTAATATTAGATAATATTAGAATATTTCTTTATTATTCTGAAAATCTTAATTTAAGAGAGAGATATATTGAAAATATTATATTTTATAAAAGATAGTAAAATTTATTTATATATAAATGATTATAATTTTAAAAGAACTCATGCTTTGCATGGGTTCTTTTTTTGTGTTTAAAGTGCTAATTTGCAATATTTATATGAATGATTATAATGTTTGGGACTCTCTATTTAATTTTTAATTTGTATGATTATGGCTATTCTAAATGTAGAAGTTTCTGACAATATAGCAAAGAAATTTAATAAACTAAAAGTTATTAATTGAGAAAAACTATATGATGAAATGGATAAAGAAATATGGTCTTCTGTTAAAGTTGGAGAAAATGCAGAAGATGTTTTAGATAAGGGTTCTTTTTATGCTTGAAAATAAAGTATATAAAAAGTATATAATGACTTGCAAATTATATATATTTTATTATAATTATATATAGTTTAGTTTTTTAATAATATAATTATGGAAATTATAAATTGAAAAAAATATTATACATCTAAAGAGTTCAGAGTTAAAATATCTGAATCAATAAATAAACATTCTAAAGATTTAGAAAAAGAAATAAAAGAAGAATCACAATTTATATGAAAAAAAGAAATATTATATGTATAAAATTTTTTATGATGATGAAGCTTTGCTAAATGTAGATAGCTTTGTTTTATATTTAAAAAAGTATTATAAAAATATTTATTTTGATACTTGACTAGTAAATGAACAACAAATATTGTCTTGATATATAAAAAATACAGAATTATTATTTGATGAGATAATATTTACTATCGACTCAACAATTGAAAAGTGATATTTATGAAATATTTATCAAACAACAGAAAAATATGAAAAATCAAGATTGATTATCAGTATAAGAAGTTATACAATAAAAGTTATTATAAAAAGAATTAATAAAAATGTTTTTATAGAAGATATTTTGTTTTAAAACAATTAATTTTTAAAAGAACTCATGTTTTATACATGGGTTCTTTTTTTGTGTTTTAAGTACGGCTTGTACATTTGCAAATAAATTCTTATTTATTATAATATGTTTGACTCTCCGTTTTAATTTTTAATTTGTATGAATATGGCTCTTATAGATACAGAAGCTTTTAAAAAAGCGGGATTAACTGAACAAGAAATAGAATCTGTAAAAAGATGACTTGAAGATGTTAAGATTTGAAAAGTATATACTGAAGATGAATTTTATTCTAGTTTAGAAAATAGGTTATTTTCTAAACAAAAAACTTATGTATAGTATAAAGTATACGAAAGAATCAGAAGATAATCTTGTAGAAATATTTGATTATATATGAAGTGATAATACTTTTTTTGCTGTTAAAGTATTACAAAGTATAAAATTAACTATTGATATATTAAAATTATTTCCATTATCTTGATATTCAATAAGTGAAAAAACTAAAATGATAGTAGATACTAAATACAAATACCGTATAGTATATAATTTTAATTGAAAGGAAGTTTTAGTGCTATCTATATGAAAATATAAAAATGACTGGTTTTAATTTTTAAAGAACTCATGTTTTATACATGGGTTCTTTTTTTTTGTCTTAAGTCCGGACTGTACATTTGCAAATAAATTCTTATTTATTATAATATGTTTGACTCTCCGTTTTAATTTTTAATTTGTATGAATATGGCTCTTATAGATACAGAAGCTTTTAAAAAAGCGGGATTTAATTATGAAGAAATTCAAAATATTATAGAATCGGAAAAGGAATATGAAGAAAATGGAATTACATATGACTTTAAAGAAGTAAAAAAACTTGCTAGAAATGAATTATTCTCTAAAGAAAAAAAATATGTATAATGTTAAATTCTTTAAGAGAGCAAAAGAACAATATATAAATATTTGAAAATATATTGCAGAAGATAATTTATTTTATGCAAATGAGGTCTTAAACAAGATAGATGATAGTATAGAAACTATATTACAATTTCCTAATATATGAACAAAAATAGATAATACATATAGAAAAATAGTTGAACCAAATTATAAATTTAAAATAGTTTATAGAATATCTAAAGAAACTATTAATATAGTTTGAATATATAGGGAACAAAATTCTTGGAAGTAATTTTTAAAGAACTCATGTTTTATACATGGGTTCTTTTTTTTTGTTTAAAGTATTATATTTTCAAATAAATTATTATTGTATATATTTAGTATATAATGATTTGCAAATATTTTTAAAAATAATATAATGATAAAAAGCTTAATAATAATTATTAAAATATGAAAACAATTAATTGAGAAGCATATTATGATATTGAAGAAGTTTCAAAAATTTTAGATAAAGTAATTTTAGAACAAGCTGAAATACTAAAGAAAAATCTAACAGAAAAAAGAAATACAAATAATTCTGTAAATGAGAAAGAATATGTATAAAGTATCATTTACAACTAAAAGTATAAATTATCATTTACAACTAAAAGTATAAATTATCTATCAGGTTATTTTGATTTGTATAGAAGTTATTTTGAAAATTTATTTCAAGATAGTTGAATTTGGTCTGAAAATCAAATAATAAGTTCATACATTGCTGAGTCAAAGAATAGAAAACACGAAGTTCTTAAATTAATTGAAGAAGCACTTCAAAAAGAAAATATATTGTGAAGAAAAGAAGAAAATTCTATAATTATAAAATGGAGGACAAAATATATTTTTATAAATTTTAAAGAAGATAAGATTTTGAAAGAAAGATATGTTATTGATATTTGAATTAGATAGATATAAGTTCGGACTTGTATTGTTGTATATATATTTTATGATGATGAAGCTTTGCTAAATGTAGATAACTTTTTTTTGTGTCTAAAACTTAATTAAAATAGACCTTTGACTAATAATCAAGCTCTTTTTTAGTTTATGCTTTACTTTTTATAGTCAACTATTAAAATATAGGAGTTATTTATTTATTAACGTATTTATTATTATGTTTTTTAGAAAAAAAGAAGAATGTAATACAATAGCAAATAACAATAATATACTTATTGGAGTTATTATCGTATTGGCTATAATTATATCTGTAATGTGATTTTTCTTAGGTAAAATGACATCTGGAGGAACTTGAGGGACTACTTGAAATTATGATGATTTAAGCATAAGAATAATAAAAGATGCTAGAGATACAAGTTTCAATGTAGATACAGTATTAACAGAAATGAAAGCACTTCCATCTATTGCAAAAGCAAAAATTGAAGTTGTAGATTTTGCTGATAAAGGAGTAAAAGAATTTTTACAAGAAAACAATGTAAAAACACTTCCTGCATTTATATTTAGTACAAACAATTTTGATGTTTCTGCTGATCCAGTTCAAATGGGACAAGATGGTAAACCAATGGCAAAAATAAATTGATTTTTACAATCACTTCCTAGTGGAGAATATTTCTTAGAAATTGGTGCAACTTATGATCCATTTGTTGAAAGAAGTGAAAGAGGTTTTAGAATGATTACAAAAGAACAATTAGAATCTATTAAAAAAGATGCTTACGTAAAAGGTAATGCTGATGCTAAAATCACTTGGTTAGAATATAGTGATTTAGAATGTCCTTATTGTGCTAAATTACATGTAACTGATGGTACACCAAAAACTGTAACAGAAAAATATGGTGATGAATTAAATGTAGTATTTAATCATTTTCCTTTATATTTCCATAACAATGCTCAAACTGCAGCAGAAATACTTGAATGTTTAGCTGTTCAAAAAGGTAGTGATGCATTTTATAGTTTAATTGATTCATCATTTACTGCTAAAGATTCAACTAAAGATTATTTAATTGGTGAAGCTGTTAAATTAGGTGCTGACAAAACTAAATTAAATAAATGTTTAGAAGATAAAACATTTACAAAAAAAGTAACTGATCAAATGCAAGCAGGTACTGATATGTTTGGAGTAACTGGTACACCAGGAAAT
Organism: uncultured Candidatus Altimarinota bacterium; assembly: GCA_937864995.1. Classification (GTDB taxonomy): domain Bacteria; phylum Patescibacteriota; class Gracilibacteria; order BD1-5; family UBA6164; genus JABWCI01. The sequence continues at coordinate 5,507 of CALMDL010000100.1, forward strand.
GTACTTATAAACAACGAAACTTTAGAATTTGAAGTTTTATCAGGAGCTTATCCAGCAACTGCGTTTATAGAAATAATTGATAAATTGAAATAATAAAAAAAGACTAGAATTTCTAGTCTTTTTTTAGTTTAAAATTTGTTTAACTAAACTTTCATTTTTTCTCCAGTTTTTATGAGATTTTGCCCTAAGTGCTAGAAAAACTTTTTTTTCAAAAATTTGTTCTAGTTCTATTCTAGCCTCTGTTCATATTTGAGATATAACACTACCATTTTTTCATACTACTATATATTTTTGACTTTCAGTATCTGTAAATATATAAGCAACTATTTTTAGCATAGTATCAGTTTCTTCTATTTCTTCTACTTTTATATATATAGCATGAGGTAATTCTTCTTTTGTGTGTAAAAATGCTTTTTCTCTTATGATTTCACTTATTCTAAAATATATATCTTGTTTTGTATAATATTCTTCTGGAAAAAGTAGTGGTCATGTTTTGAGATGATTTTTTACTTTTTTAAGTAATTCTTCAAATCAAGTTTTTTCTATACTTGATATTTTTACTATATTTTCATTATCAGGTATGTTTATTTTGGCTTCTAAATCTGCTTTTGTATATACTTTGATTACAGGTTTATTTACCATTTCAAGTATACTTCTGATATATTTTTCTTCTTCTCATCATTCTCTTGTTGAGTCAATGAAATATAGTATTATTTCACTATCTTTAAAAGAATTAATTGCGACATCATTTATCTTTTTATTGAAATCTTTTTCTGATTTATGTATACCAGGAGTATCAAAAAATATGATTTGACTATCATTATCATTATATATTGCTAAAACTCTCTTTCTAGTTGTTTGAGGTACGTTTGTGGTAATTGATACCTTTTCACCAATTAAAGAGTTTATAAACGTAGATTTTCATGCATTTGGTCTACCTATGATTGCTACATATCATACTTTTTTTTCTATGCTTAAATCTGTAGTATTTTCTAGTATATCTTTTAAATTTAATTCTTTCATTTTTTATATATAGTTATTTATTTTAAAATAAGAAGAATATATTTATTTAAATAAATATAATCTTCTTATAGTATTTTTTTATTTTTCTTCTGTTTTTATACTTTGATGACTATCTCTATAATCATCAACTATATTTAATACTTTTCTAGCTTGTTGTATAGAATCAGGACAAAAATCCATTTTTAGTGTTGTTTTATTTCAAGAAGTTTGTATAGATAGGGTTCCATAATTTAATATATTTGCAAAAAGTCAGCTAGTTCTAGAGTTTACTTCTTGAACTTGTCATAAATTACATTCTGAAACAGTTCTATTTAAAAATGATATTTGTTCTATTCAGATTATTCTATTGTTACTTACAATATACATATCTAGCTCATGATTAAGCCATTCTATATATATAAATAGTGAAAAAATCATCCAAAAAACTATATTTAATAAATTACTTATAGAATTTATTCATAATCATATATATATTCATGAACTTATAGCTACAGCTAGTAAAAAATATATTCATAAAATAACATACACAATCCAATGTCTTTTTACAGTTGTAATAACAACTTCTCACGGTCTCATGTTTTCTAGATTTAACATAAATTTATTATTAACAAATATTTGGTTTTTTTAAATAAAGAGGCTCTATTTTTTTAAGTTCTTTAAATTTTATTTGCTTTATTATACTTAAATAATCGATTTTTTCAATTATTTGCACATTTTGTATATCACTTTCTCAATATAATTGAATTATATTGTTTTCTTTTAAGTATCTTTCAATTTCTTCATTTGTAATTATTTCAATTTCTTCATTTGCATTTTTTTTGAAAAAACAATCTCTTTTAGAGCTTGATTTAATTATTGGATAATTTGGAAATAATTCAAAGAAATTTAGGGGTGTTAAATTATTATTTGTGATAAAATTTATCGTGTTTATAACCAAAACTACAGTTCTAACTCAAGTAAAACTACCAGGTCAGTTTACTAAAACTATGTTTTTAATATCAAAATAATCAAGATTATTTTTCTTTAAAAATGAGTCTATGTTTGGTATAAGTAAACTTGATTCATTTCATTTTATTTCAAAGTCAATTTGGTCTATTATATCTCTTTTTTCATCAAATAATATTATACTAGATATTTTAGATATGGTATTTATAAATAAATTCATTTTTTTATTGTAAATTATAATTTTTCTTATTTTAATTTTTTTATATAATTTGTAAACATTAGTTATTTTTATATGAAAAATTGATAGATTTAAAGATTAAATTACAAAAAAACCAAGTATATACACAAGCAGGAAATGCATTTTTAAAACTTGTATTACTTAAGCCTATTTTAAAAGATGAGGCTTGTTTTTTGTATATTGTCGAAAATGATAAAAATATATCTAATTATCTTAAAATAGCGGAAAGTTTAGGTGTTAAATTGGACACTATGGACAATATTTCAGACTTAGTTAATTTGATTTATAATAAAAAATGAAATTATATTGTAAGCAAAGATATATTTAATTTGAATTTATGAGATATAAAACAATTTGAATATAAAAATGTATTTACAATTAAAAAATCAGATAATTTAAAAATAAGTGATTTTACAAAAAAATTAAATGAACTTTGATTTTTGTTTTCAGAGCATCAAAATCCAAATACTTTTTATGTTTCAGGAGATACTTTTAATTTCACAAATTCTTCATGAGTTTTGCTTAAAGTTAGTTTTTGGTGAGATGAAATTGACTCTATTTTATTGTGATGAGAATCTATAGAAGATTATACTTTTTGATCAAATATATGATTATCTAGTTTAGAATATAACTCAGTTATAAGTGATACATTATTATCATTGTATAAACAAAATGATATATTTACTATACTTGATTCTATAGATTATTATAGTGTATTTGATAGTATATTTTTAGATTTAAGATTATATATTGTTTTTGCATCGCTTTGAAATAATAATCTAGGTAAAGATTTATGATTTACAGAACTTGTTTTACATAGTATAGATGAATTTAGAAATTTATTGCAAGATAAATCAAAAATTAAATATGTCATAACTAAGAATAAAAAAACAATAAATAACTTTTTAAATCTAAATAATTTAGACGATACAATAGTTTTGGATACTACTTTGAATAATCTTAAAAGTATCAAAAATGACTCTATTGTAATAGTCTGAGATGATAATATATCAAGAATATTCATAAAAAAGAGAGTTAAAAGAAGTTTGAGTGAAAATATGGATTTATTAATGCAAATAAAACCATGAGATTATATAGTACATATTGATCATTGAGTTTGAGTATTTCGTGAAATAATAGAAAAAGAATTAGGAGGAATTAAAAAAGAATATATAACCTTAGAATATAAAAATAGCGATAAACTTTTTGTACCAATTACAGAAGTAAATCGTGTTTCTAAATATGTATGAGTTGAAAATCCAAAATTAACAGCACTTTCAACAAAAGAATGGGAAAAGAAACTTAAAAAAGTAAGTGAAGATGTAGAACAAATAGCTACTGAATTGCTTGAAATATATGCAAAAAGAAAATTACAAATATGACATAGTTTTAAATCAGATAAACAAGCAGAAGCAAAATTTTTTAATAGTTTTGAGTATGAATATACTCCTGATCAATATAATGTAATAAATGAAATATTTGCAGATATGGAAAGTGAAAATCCTATGGATAGATTACTTTCAGGTGATGTATGATTTGGTAAAACAGAAGTTGCATTTGCATCTATTTTTAAAGCTATAATTAGTCATAAACAAGCAGCTCTTATCTCTCCACTTGTAGTTCTTGCATACGAACATTTTGAAAAAGCAAAAGAGAGATTTGCAAATTTTCCATTTAATATAGAAGTAATAACTAGATTTGAAAAGGCAAGTGTTATTAAAACAACACTAGAAAAATTGAAACAATGAAAAATTGATTTGATTATATGAACTCATAGATTACTTAGTGAAGATGTCCAATTTAGAGATTTATGACTTCTTGTAATAGATGAGGAACA
>CALMDL010000101.1 GCA_937864995.1 uncultured Candidatus Altimarinota bacterium
ATATTTTTTTATTAAAACATTACTTTAAATCTATCTCTTCTAGAAGAATTATCATATTCATCTACTTCTCTAGATATAGATAATAATATACCTAATCATATCATTAATGATAAAAGAGATGAACCTCAATAACTAACAAAAGGCAGTGTGATTCAAGTTAAAGGAACTATATTTAAATTAACTCATATATTTATAAATGCTTGCATTAATATCCGAGAAGAAAATCAAATCGCAGCAAATTTAGCAAATTTATCTTTTACTCTATTTGCAATATATAATCATCTATATCAAATATACATATATAACAAAAGCATAGTAATTCATCACAAAAATCCTAATTCTTCTATAATAACTGAAAATATAAAATCTCATTGTACTTCTGGTAAATAACCAAATTTTTGAATAGATCAACCAAATCATTTACCATTAAATCATCAACTTCAAATAGCAATAAGTGCTTGCTCTGTTTGATAGTTTATTGTTTTATTTTTAATAGCTTCTTTGTTATCAGCTAAAAAGTTATCTATTCTTTGAGTAATATATCATAAGCTATTATTGTTTTTTCATGTTGTTTTATCATAATCTCAAATTGTATAAACACTTAATAATAAAAATGTCCCTAGTCAAACAGTAATCATTAAATGCTTAAAATTCATTCATGCAAAGAAATACATGATTATAGAAACTGGTAATATTACCATTATAGTTCAAAAATCTGGTTGCATTCATAGTAAAAATAATACTCATCATACAATTCACATAAAAGGAATAAATCATTTTTTTAAATCTTTTAAATATCAATAATATTTTTTAAGAAATGCTGCTAAAAAAAGTATTAATCATATTTTTAAAAATTCTGCTGGTTGTATTGTAAAAGGAATTCATGGTATTGCAATCCATCATTTTGCTCAATTTAAACTCATTCAAATTGTAAGTACAACTACCAATAAAAATATTGCTACTCAAAATATTTGTTTAGAATATTTTTCAAATACAGTGTAATTAATTTTTGCAATAATTGCTAATAATACCATAGAAACAACAACATGAGTTATATTTCTAATAACATAAAAATAGTTATATGCCTCTTCTATAAATCATTTTTGTGCTTGTAGATTTGTAACTCTAAATGATGAGTATACTGAAACAGATGATACCATGATCATACCAAATATAACCAATGCTAAAACACTAAAAAATAATCTATAATCTATATTTTTTTTCATTAAAAATTTGTTATATCTAAATAATAAGTTGCTATATTAGGATCAGAAGAGTAAACTAATCATTTTATAAATATAAGTATAAATAAAATAATTATTGGAGTAAAATCAATAGGTCAAAAACTTGTAGGTATTATGTTTTTAACGCTTTTATATATTGGATCAATTATATCAGCAACAAATCTTGGCCTAATATTAAGTCCAAAAAGTGTTAGCCAAGATAAAATAATATCAATTATTATTATAAACTTAATAATATCAGTTAATAATAATATTGCTAATAAAATAGTAGTCATTATTTTTTATTTACTAATTTAAAATAAGCATCCATTGCTGCTTTTTCTTGTGCTTTCTTTTTACTTGATCAAATTCAAATTCATTTTAAATCTTGTGCAAAATAAATTCATACAGTAAAAATTTTGTCATGATCTAATCATTCTTCTGATATTACTTGATATGTTGGTGTTATGTCATAATCTGCTTGAGCTAATTCTTGAATAGTAGTTTTAAAATCTTTTGTTAAGTTATTTTCTACAACTTCATTAACGACATGATAAACATGTTTTTCTATAAATTTTTTTGCTTCAAAAAATCATAAATCCAAATATATAGCTCAAATTACTGATTCTACAACATTTGCTAATAAATAATCATTTTCTCTACCTCATGATTTTTCTTCTCATTTTCAAAGTAACAAATACTCACTAAATTTCAATTTTTTTGCTACGTTTGCAAGATTTCTTCATCTTACAATTGCACTTCTAATATCAGTAAGTTCTCATTCTGTTTTTTTAGGATAGTCATTAAATAAATTGTCAGTAACAACAACTTCAAGGACTGCATCTCATAAAAACTCTAATCTTTCATTATGTTCAGGAGCAAAATCAGGTTTTTCATTTACAATTGATCTATGAATAAAAGCTAAAATATAATTAGAAATATTTTTATAATCAATATCCAATGAATGTACTAATTTACCTATCTTTTCTATATATATTTGATTTTCGATGGCTTTTTTAGTTATTACCATATTAAATTTTTAGGATTTAAAATACTAAAAACTAAAAAATTTAAAATTAAAAAATTTATTTTTTTAACTACATAACTTTTTATTTTTTAGTACATATAGATTACTTTTTTTAGATAAAAAGTAAAGAAAAAAAACACGCTTTTAAGCGTGTTTTTTAAAAATAGAATAATTATTTGTATTTGTATAATCATTTTTTATTTTATCAAGTTCTTCACTGTCGTGTAAAACTTTATTTAAAACTCAATTTACTATTTTTTTTGCAGAGTCATCTCAATATACTTTTGCAACCTCTACAGCTTCATTTACTGATACTTTACCTGGAATTTCTTCACTTAGATAAAACATTTCAGCTAATGCAATATAAATTGGAATTATGTTTACAATACTCATTTTATCAAAATCAAATTTTGGAGAATATTTTTTGATAACATAAATAAAGAATCATTCATAATATCTAATTATTTTATTCATCTCAGCTAAATAATTTTCATCTCTTTCAAAAGTAAAAACTTCATCAAAAAATGAATTATAAAACTCATTTAAATCTAGTTCACAAAAAGTACTAGCATAAATTTCTTGATATAGTAATTTTCTAGATTTTTTACGGTTAATTTTAGAGGTCATTTTAAGGAGCATAATTATATATAGTACTAAAAATAACATAGATAAAACAATGTATATCTATGTAAGTTATTTTTAGATAATGGTATTATATTCTAGTTGTTCTTTTGTTAGTTTTTTTAGCAATAACAGTTCTTCCGTTATACATTCCATTTTCATCTACCATGTGTGCTAAACCAGTACCTTCTTTGTTTAACATAACTCTATCTTTTAGCTTTTTAGCCATTTTTAAAATCCAAGCTGTTGTTCTTTTTCTAGTCTCAGATTTAGAGTGTCTCTTTTTTGGTCCTATTGTCATTTTTCAATATTAAATAATAAATTTTTTGAAATTACCTGGGGATTTTATAAATTTTTTCATAAAATGCAAATTTAATTTGAAAAAAAATCATATAAGGGTATATTAATATAAAATATATAGTATAATTTATATAATAAATGAAAAAAATATTAATAATTGAAGATGATAAATGAATATCTGCTTCATTAAAATTGTATTTAGAAAATTCTGATTTTGAAGTATTTTTGCATGATGAATGATTAAATGCAATCGAAGTTATAAATAATACTAACCCTGACTTGATAATATTGGACTTAAACTTACCTTGAAAAAATGGTATAGATATAACTCGTGAATATAGACTTAATTGAAATACACCAATTATTATGTTGACTGCAAGATCAAGTGAACTTGATAGAATTAATGGTCTTGAAATATGAGCTGATGATTATATAGCTAAACCATTTTCACCTAGAGAATTACTTGCTAGAATTAATACTATAATTAGAAGAATTCCAGAAATCAAAATTGAAAATAAGGAAATTGAAAATAAAAATGTATTAAAATGTTTTGATATAGAAATAGATGTAAATAAAAAAATAGTTAAAAGACAAAATAAAATCATTTCACTTACTTCAAATGAATATGATATATTAAAAAAATTGTTTGAAGAAAATTGAAAAGTTGTTTCAAGAGAATATATAATGAAGGAAATTATTTGATATGACAATTATTTATATGATAGAACAATAGATACTCATGTAAAAAATCTTAGAAAAAAACTCGATACAAAGGATTTGATTTTAACTATAAGATGAGAATGATATAGAATTAATATTTAACATAAAAAGATGTCATTATCTAGAAAATTTATACTTGCCATAGTAACTACTATATTGTTTATTACAACTATAAATATAGTAGCTTTTTATGTGTTTTATACAACATACTTGAAAATATATTTAGTAGAAAAAATAGAATCTAGAGATAAAGTTACAATTGAATATATAAATGATGTAGTAAAAAAACAAACAATAGATGATATAGAAAGTATATTTACTGATACTGAAATAGAATTTTTTGAATTACTTGAAGATAATGATGGTAAAATACCTTTAGAAAAAGAAAAAAA
>CALMDL010000102.1 GCA_937864995.1 uncultured Candidatus Altimarinota bacterium
GTAAATCCATAACTGTTACTTTTTCTCAAGTCATAGCACAAAGAGTAGATACAAGTGCGCTATCAATTCATCAGGAAACTCCGACTACAAATCATTTTTGTCATGAAGCATTTAAGTACTCTCTTAATTGTGAGACTAGTTTTTCACTTACTTCCTTGTAACTTAGTTTTCTATTTGGCATAGCAAGTATTTCACTTACTTCTTTTTTTGTGTCACAAGCTCAGTTTTCTACTTGACTCAATCATTGTCAAATAGAGCAATCTAATTGTTTTATTGTTTCCATAGTTTTAAAATTATTTATACAAATACTTCTTTTTTTTCTACTCCTGATTCTCAAAATATTTCTTTAAAAAATTGAACTCTATTTTTTTCTCAAGTAGCTTTTGTAAAATTATCACTTAGTTTTACACATGATACCCAATTTCAATCTGGTCTTTGAATTTCACTTGGTTTAACTACAACTGAAAATGATCAAAATGGTCATAAGTTTTCGTTTTTTCTTGGCCAAGTTCATTTTGTGTTGTTTGTTAAATTTGTTCCTATTCAAAAAGTTAGTTTTCACAATTTTTGACTTTGAGTTTTATATATTTCTCTAGAATTTATTGCATCTAATCAATCACTTGGTATACTAATTTTTGTTTTTGGATCTATGTTGTTTTGTAATAAAAAATCTACATATTCAGGTATAGCTATAAGTGGATCTTTTGAATCAAATCTACATCAATTATGATTTTGTATTATGTCTTTTGGAGCATTTTTAAAATAAAAACTACTTCAATATGTATCTGGTAAAAGTATAGAAAGTCCAGGGAAGTGATTTGCCCATTGTCTATCTATATCATACATAGTGTCTACTATTTTTTCTTTATCATCATATAATGCAGTTGGTATCATACGAAGTTCATGAGCATTTGTTCATCTTGGATTAGCAAGTCAAAACTCTCTTGATAACATTACATTTGATGTTCATAAACATTGATTTGGTAAACTAGATGACAATATATCAAACACCATTCTTTGAAAATCTGTACTTGCACTTCTTCTAGTCCCAAACTCAGAAAAAGTTAATTCTGGAGTTTCTTTAAATATTCATATATCTTTGTATAATCTATTTAAAGTTTCATTTATGATTTGATTAAATTCAACATTTGTTAATTTTTCTTTTTTTGTATAGTGATATAGATATAAACTATTTATGATTTTTAATCCATATATTTCCCACAAAATAGAAGTTGACCAAGGTCATGTAAATTCTAGCTCATAGTTATCTGTCTCATCAACTCATATCTTGTATTCTGGTAGTCTAAAATTTTTTAAAAATTCTATAGTTTCTTCTCTAAAAAGTCTTTGTCAGTCAGGTCTTGTCATTCATCTCAAATATGATGCATCAGCTTCACTTATTCATTTTATAGATTTAGTAAATTCCAATTGTTCTATTAAACTTTCTTTTGGAATTACATTTGCTGTTTTTACATCTTTACTTCTTACAGTCATTTTCCATCTTACAACTATATCTTTGTATTCTGGTTTTGTTAAGATGAAATAAAGCATCATAAATTTATAAATATCTGTATTTAATAGATTATCTACTTCTGCCTCATTTCTTGCTACTGCAAATATATCAGTAGGTGTATATAAATTATTTCTCATATTTTTATTTATTATTGTAATATTTACACTTATTTTAAGGTAAAATAATAGCTCAAGATTCTCTCATTTGTTTTATTGCATTTTCTCAGTCGATAGGGTTTACATTGACTGCAGAAATTCATTTTGTGTGAACAATTACTTCATATCATAATTTCCTTGCATCAAGTATAGTTGCTAGATCACAATATTCTGTTGCTAATCAAACTACATGTAATATTTTTGCATTATATGATTTTAAAATCTCATCTAAATTTAATCAAGTTTCTTTTTCTATTCAACCAAAACTGCTAAATGAATCTAAGTTTTCTTCAAATCATTTTAATACTTTTCTATCAACTAAATCTCTATCAAATCAATCTAAGAAATCTGCTCACCAAGTATCTGCTACACAGTGTTTTGGCCATTTTAATTCAGAGTCTTTCATGCTATAATCATCTAATCAATATGTTGCTGCAAATGAAATATG
>CALMDL010000103.1 GCA_937864995.1 uncultured Candidatus Altimarinota bacterium
TTAAACAAAAAATAAAAACTAAAAATTAATTTTTAGTTTTTATTTTTTGTTTACTAAGAAACAGTTTGTGTAACTTTTAAAATTGCTCAAAAAATAGCAAATGCAAACCATAAAACAAATACTCATGCAAATAAAATTGCAATAGGTTCTATCCATTTTGTTAATCTTGCAAGTGAATAATCTACTTCCTTTTCATATTGTTTATTTATTTTTAAACATATATTTTCTAAATTAGCAGTTTTTTCTCAAACAGAAAGCATTTGTAAATAATCTGAAGGAAAATATTCTTTTTGTATATCTACTTCTTCAATAGACTTAACAATACCTCATCATTTTGATACTTTCATTATTATATCATCAAATAAATCCATGTAAATAAGACTATTTGTTGATTTTGAAACTAGATTTAATGCTTTTACAATATTTATTCATGATCAAATTAATGTTGCTAAGTTTGATGATATATTTGCCAAAATATAGTTTTTATATATTTTTCAAATAAGTGGTAAATCAAATAAAAATCATTCGATTGATAATCTTCAAGTTTTTGTATTTTTATATCAAATAAAAAATACAATTACAGAAGCAATAAATAAAAATATAAACCATACATTATTTATCATAAAGTCAGATGTAGCTAAAAGTGCTTTTGTTGCAAATGGTAATTCAACTCAAGAATCAGCAAATAATGGCTTTATAGAAGGAATAACATAAGTTAATACAATTGATAAAGCTAAAAATAAAAATAAAAATATTATAAGTGGGTATGTTAATGCTGTTTTAATTTTATTTTTTAGATCATGAATTTTTTTTAAATCTTCACTTAATTTCATAAGTGCTTTTGCTAATTGTCATGTTGATTCACCTGCTTCAATAATTGATATTTCAGAAGATTGAAATATTGAAGGAATCTTTTTCATAGATTTTGAAAAAGAATCTCAAGACGAAATATATGTAATCAATTCAACTATTTTTGACTTAAAATATGGACTTGAAATTTTTGAATTAACTGATTCTAATGATTCAGTTACTCATACTCACCCATCAAGCATAACAGAAATATATTCATAAAAATTATATTTATCTATTAATCACACTTTTTTAATCAAAATAGTTTCAGTATTTATATTATTATTCTCCATATTTTATTTATAATAAATTTTTAAAGGTATTGTAACATTATAACTACCTGATTCGCTATCTGTTTTTGGATAATTAAAAGATTCAATAAAAAATTTATATTTAGAATCTTTTGCAATAAAAAAATCTAAAATTTTAAACATTCTATCTTCACTTGGAACTCTAAGATTTAAAGTAATATTTGATTCATAAAATCAAATTTCATTTAATTCTCATTTACTAATTGATAAACTTCTAACAGTAGTAACTCCATCTGAATATTTTAAATTATCTTCTTCAATTTTAGAATAAATATAATTAATTAATTCATCTTCACTTATTTTATTAATATATTTATCTATATCATTAGACTCAGTATCAATTTTTGTTTTTATATCATTTAATTTTTGTAGTTCATCTCTTTTTAATTGTAATTCAATTTCTTTTTGCTCTTTTTCATCAAGTTTTATTTGCATACTTGATATTTGATTTCTTGTAAATAATACAACTATAAATAATGAAACCAAAATTATAATATATCCATATAATTTATTATTTTTATTTGCAATTTGCATCTTATTTTTAATTAATTTTTAAATTATTTTATGTTGAAAACAACATTAAATTTCATTGAATCCATTCATTCAATAGAACTTATAAAGTCTAACTTAAATAATGCTCATTCAGTGACTCTATAATTTTTAATAAAATCTCTTGTTTTTATATAAGCAATTCATTTATCCGATGAATTAATTATAGCTTGAACATTTACATTTCATGATGAAATTGAAAAATCTTCAAAAATTATATCATATTTTTTTGATATTGCTTGTATATGATTTATATATTTAGTTATTGTAGATCTTTTTTCTAAATTAACTATTGTTGATTTATTTGCTTCAATCAAAGAATAAACTTGTATCTTTGGATCGTTTTTTAATAAATTAATATCATTTACTCTTTCAGATATTTTTTTATTTAAATCCTTAGTAGAATAATCTAAACTAAAATTAAATAAAACCAATAAAAATGATAATACTAAAACAAAACCTAAAAAAACAAGTGGTCAAAACAACTCTTTTTTCTTTTGTGTAATAAAATTTACTTCATTCATATATTATTAAATTAATTTATATTCAATAAAATAATACCATAATATAATAAATAAAACAAAAAAATAGATTGACTTTTAGTAAAAAATCAATCTATTAAAATTATGGAGTTGTTGTTGGAGTAGTATTACTTAAAACATCAATAACAAAGTTTGTAATTGGTCATGCTAAATAAATTATTAATAAACCTATGATTGCAAAAACAATAATAGTTTTTGATTTTTTAGCCTTATCTTCATCTCATGCTGATGTTAACATATTAAATCATGCATAAATTATAAGTATAACTGCAATTAATTTTAAAAATGTTAATACATAAACAACTATTTTTTGTATATATGCTGATGCTGTTCATTCTGTAATAAGTCATTCAACTCACTTAGTATATTCAACACCTTGTTGTAAACTACATTCTCAATCATCACAATATTTTATTTCAGTATTACTACTTCAAAATATAGATGCACTTGTTTCACTAAAAAAACCAAAAGAAAATATAACTAAAAAAGAGATTAATAGTGTAATAATTTTTTTCATGATAATTATGTAAAAATTAAAAATATAAGACAAGTATAAAAAAAATTTTATTAAAATCAAAAAATAAATAAACTATTTTTCTGTATTAATAGTAACTTAAATATATGATTTTTAAAAGATTATTTTATATTTCAATTTTTTTAATTTTTTCTTGAATATTTTTTTATTTAAATTGAATAAGTTGAATACTTAGTTTTATGGTAAGTATTTGATTTTATACTATTTTATTTTACACATTTCATATAATATGGAGAAAAACTTTTAACAAAGAAATAATTGACCCTATTATTTACATGGAAAATTTTGCTTTTAGAATAAGTAGTTTTTTAATTATAATTACTATGGTTTTTTCTATATTTTGATATTTATCAAATGAAGTTTATAAAGCAAAAATGCCAGAATATACTATAAGTAACTGAGAAAAAACAGTTAAATTTCAAGCAATGGTTCATATATGATCAAAAAAATATTATAATGATGTTATAAATAATCTTAGAAAATTTAAAGAAGAATGATGAGTTTATTTCTTTGAATGA
>CALMDL010000104.1 GCA_937864995.1 uncultured Candidatus Altimarinota bacterium
GTATTAAAATTAAAAATAAAATAATTTTTAACTTAGCTATAGCAAGTGCTTATTATTTTTTCTTTACATTTATAGTTGATATATATTTATTGGAATTATTTATAGAATTATCTTGAAGTTATTTTTGGGCTATACTTTTAGCATCATTTTTTCTATTTTTTATACCTGTATTTTTGGCAAGTCAAACTATCCCTTTATTATCAGAATTATTAAAATGAGATAACACTTGAGAAAAAATATGAAAACTACTTTTTTTCTCAACTATTGGTTCATTTTTATGATCTGTTGTAACTTCTACTGTACTATTTTGATATATTTGAGTAGAAAAATCTGCAACTATAAACTCAGCAATACTTTCATTTATTGCAATAATATTGGCAATTATAAATTTTAAAAAAATAAATTTCTCAATTATTTTAGCCATGGTAGTATTAAGTTTTTCATCAACTTTTATACTTGCTAAAGAACAATTAAAGCCTAGTATTTTATTTAAACAAGCTAATTCATATCATAATATAATTGTTTACAATGATGAAAATAATAGAAGAATTTTATTGCAAAATATGTGATATGCATCAGGAATTAATTTGAGTACAAATGAAAGTTTTTTTAAATATATAATTGAAATTAAAAAAAATATAATAAAAGAAAAACACGAAAACATAGCTATAATTTGAGCTGCATGATTTACTCTACCAAACGAATTATCAAAACAAGATTTTGTAAAAAATATAGATGTAGTTGATGTAGATAGTAGTTTAAAAGAAATAGCAGAGAATTACTTTTTAAAAGAAAATTTAAATGAAAAAGTAAACTTTATAGTAACTCCTTCTAGATTTTTTATAAGTAACTCCATAAAACAAAATAAAAAATATGATGCAATAGTTATTGATGTATATGTATGAAATAGTTTATCAGCACAAAATCTAACTTTAGAATTTTTTGAATGATTAAAAAAATTGTCAGATAATATATATATAAACATGATTACAGACAATAAATTAAATAGTGATTTTTCCTTAAAATTATTAAATACTATGGAAAAAGCATTTTCAGAAGTTTATTATAAAGATGTAAATCAATATTCTGCTAAAACAATAAAAACAAACTTTGTTATGACAAATAAAAAAATAGATTGATATAAAAAATATGAAAAACAAAATGACTTATGAATATATACTGATGATAAAAATTCTATAGAAATTGATTTATTCAAAAATAAATAAAAAGAAACTCTTAAGAGTTTCTTTTTATATTTTTACATCTATAACTACAAAATCACTATCAGTTTTTGAAATAAAATTGTAATTTCAACCTACGGTATATCTTATTTGATCTCATGCTTTTAGTATCTCTCAATCAATCTCTAATTCTCATTTATTTACATACAAAAATAATCATCTTCTTTTTTCAATTTTGTAGTCAAAACTATGACCTTTTTCAAATTGTCATCTATAAACATTTACATCACTATCAAGAAATCAAATTACATCATCTTTATTATTTGAAGCAAGTAAATTTAATTTATTTTTTACCAAATATACTTTAAAATCTCTATAATTTGGTTTATTTCATAAATGAAGTGGTGTAAACCAAATTTGGAAAAGATGTGTTTCATCATTACTTAGATTTTCTTCACTATGCAAGATTCAAGTTCCTGCTGACATTGTTTGTAAATCTCATGATCTAATTGTTTTTTTATTTCATATATTATCTCCATGAGTTATTTCACCATCTAAAAGAATAGTTAAAATTTCCATATTTGAATGTGGATGAAGTCAAAAACCTGAATTTCAAGCTATATAATCATCATTAAATACTCTCATATTTCAAAATGACATATTATTTGCATCAAAATATTCTGCAAAAGAAAAAATATGACGAGATTTAAGCCAACCATGATTTGCTTCATAAACAAAATTACTTTTTATTATTTGATTTTTCATAATTATATATTTTTAGTTACTATAAAAAGTATAGTTAGAAATGTCAAAATAGCAAATAGTAAATAAATTACCTTTAAATATTGCATTTAATTTAAACAAAATATAATTAATTAATAAGTATTATTAAAATAGATAAAAATGAAACACATTATACTTAAAACACTAGACGATTTATTTATAACTTATGAAAATTTTGAACATGAGGCTGTTTTTACATGTGATGATGCAAAATGAGTAATTGTTCCAGGAAAAAGAGTAAAATCACTACTTATAAGAAACAAAAATAAAACTAAATTTTATATGATTGTTCTTTGAGATGAAAAGATGCTTGATGCAAATGCTCTTAGAAAAAAATTATGAGAAGCAAAAATAAGCTTTACAGATAGCGATACATTGTACTCTTTAATTTGAGTAAGACCTGGTCATGTAAGCCCTTTTGCACTTATTAAAAATACTGAAAAAAATATAAAAGTTATATTTGATTCTTGCTTAAAAGATATAATGGTATGATTTCATCCATGACAAAATGATAATACAACTGTTTTAAATATGTCTTGAGTTGAAAAATACTTAGATTTTTTAGGGTTTGAATATGAATATTTAGAAGTGTAATTTTTTGTAAAATATATTTTAATATGATAAAATAATTTAAAATATATATTTAAAAAACTATTTATGAATACTATTCATAAAAAATCATTTGAAAAACAAAAAATAAATCCCTCTTCTATTGCAGATATGGGATTACATAATAGTACTCAAAATGCTATATCACAAACACTATGATCAGTAGAAACTACTATTACTTTGTGACAAAATGAAAACTCTATTAGAAGAAAAAAAGAACAAGCTATAAATGTAGAATTTTGGAAACATGTGATAAGAGATAATGATTTAATGAGAAAATACTTAAAATTAAATGAAACTTATAATGAAAAAAATATAGTCTTAAAATCTATTTTTATAAATATAGCTTCTCTAAAAAATTCTTGAATTGAACCGAAGGAAAGAGTAATAAAAAATATATTTAAAGTTTTAGAAACAAAAGATTTAGCATGATATAGAAAATTTATATTTAAGATATTTTCAAAGGAAAAAGAAAAATTAGAAAAAAGATGATTTACTCAAGAAATAAATGATAATATGTTTGAACTTGCCAAATTATTTGAACAATTATTTAATAATGAAGTTTAATATTTAAATCAAAAAAATGAATCCAAGAGAAACACCACCAGAAGAAAGTTTTCCAGAACTTGAGTTATTACCTGAATTTCAAGAAATATCAAGTCTAACAAAAGATGCTATTACATTGGCAACAAATAATAAAACAAAACCAATAGAATCTCCTGTTAGTTTCAAGGACTTTGAGCTTGATTGGTCTAATTGAGAAGCAGAAGAAACTGAAGAACAAAAAGCACAAAGAGAATTAGAATTTAAAGTAAATAATAAAATAATTGAAATATTTGAAAAAAATGAATTTTTTAAAGATAAATACAACAAAATAATATCTAGATATGTTGATAACTCTCTTTTATTAAAAATTATTTTTATAAATATATCTGCAATCCAAGATTCTAATTTAGAATCAAAAGATAGATTTGTAAAAGATCTATTTATGTATCTAGAAACTGAAAACTTACCTTGATATAAAGATTATTTAGATAAATTATTTTGAAATAGAGAAAATAGAGAAAATAGAACTGGATTTCCAAAAGAAATATACACTTCTATGTTTGCATTAAAAGATTTATTTGAAAAGATATTTATAAAAAAATTGGATATTCCAGCTGAAACAAGCCAAGATATTTGGACTCAAGTTTGAGGTTGAAGAATAAGATAAAAAAAGAATACATTAAATGTATTCTTTTTTTATTCTAAATTCATAAATTTATCAATTGATTCTAGATCTTTGTAGTATTTTTTTTCAAATACATAATCATCAAAATTTACATCATTTACTATAAAATCATTTATCAAAATTCATGTAGAAGTCTCTATTAATTTCAATGATGAAGTTATATCTAAACTTCTATCTCAAAAATTGAAATGCAATTTATTTTCTTCATTTTCATCCCAAATAAAATCTCTTAAAAACCAATCTGATGTGAAATTATTATCATTATAATATTCTCTTTTATATTTATCTTCATGTTTTATTGGAGATATTTCAGAAAAGTTTTTTATGATATAATCAATATAATAATTTCTCTTTGCATCAAATAATTCTTCTAAACTAGGATTACAAATAAATTTTTTTTGTGATTGATTAAAAAATACTTCATTAAATCTACAATCAGCATTTAAAAAATTGCTGTATTTTTCAAATTCACTACTTGTAAAAGCATTTTCAAAATAAAAATAATAGTTTCTAAGAGTTAATTTAACTCAAGTTGGAACATAGATAACAAATTCTCTAGATATAGGTGCAAAAGGCACTTTTTTAGCATAAATTTGATTGTTTGCAAAACTAAGTTTTATATTGTTATCCAAATTTGATAATGAAATAGGAGAAAAAGAATCTGTATATTTTTTAAATATATCTTCATTTCAAACAACTGTATTTTTAACTTCAAGTTTCAATTCACTTCATGTTGAATTTACAAGTTTTATAGAACTTACTCATCAAAAACCAAAATCTATACTTCAATTATCATAATTTCACAAATCCAAAATATAACT
>CALMDL010000105.1 GCA_937864995.1 uncultured Candidatus Altimarinota bacterium
AATCCATTTTTGTGTTTATAACTCCAGAAGACGTAATATTTTTTTATGAATTTTAGATCAACATAATCAAGATTTAAATTGAAAAAATACTAAGTTAGATACTACTAAAAATTATGAAACATCTCTTTTCTTTTTGTGATTAAATTTGATTAATTGATATTTAAATTATCTAAATACATCATTAGATTTTTTGAAAAGTAAACCAATGAAAATTAGTACTTCTGAAATTATACTTGATTTAGAAGATGAAATAAATGAAGTTATATCAATATTGAAAGAAGAAAATGCAAATAATGATTGGATTTGACTTAGAAATCATATTGATTTACTTCAATCAAGATTATCAAAAATTTCTTTAGAAATTAATAGTTATAATCAAAGAAAAATGGATGTTGTTTCTATTACTCGTCAAAGAGCATGGGTATCATTTATAAATTCTTGAAAAGTTAAAAATCAAGATATTTATTCTATTCAAAGAAAACTAGATTTGCCTTTAAGTGAAACTACAAAAGATTTAGTTTGATGAGTAAAATCAAATTTTAATAATGTAGTTTGAATTGATTCTTTAAATTTAAATGATAAAAAAGTTTTAACAGCAATTAAATCAGTTCAAGAAAGAGAAAAAGATAAAGCAACTGATTTCTCAATTTATCTTAGAAATGATTTACACAAAAAATTTTGAGCAGCTGTAAATGATGAATTATTTTATACTTCTTTTTTAGATATAAATTCTTCAAAAGATGAAAGTGATATAATATCATTAAATATAATATGATATGATACTTTTAATATAATTTCACATCAAAGTATTAATTGAAGTAATAAATCTAAATTTAAAATACAATATAAACTTCTTTGAAATGATAAGTTAGTTGAAACAGAATTATATTGTGATCCTTCAAAACTTGTTTCATGACAACAATCTCGTGTTTGAATAACTCAAGCTAATTGAACTATAAAAATTGAATTATTAAATATAAATAAAATATATAATTCATGAGTTTTAATTAAAAAAGATATAAAAAAATCAGAAGAAAAACAATGATTTTTTACTAAAACTAAAAATTTTATTTCAAATAAAATAAGTAGTTTTTTAAATAAAAAAGTAGCATAATTATTAATTTAAATACATGAATTTTGTTCCAGCTTATGATGATAGATATTTAGATCAAAAAAAATTTGAACCTTTAAAGTGATTTACTGAATCTGTTAAAGAAAATGTTTGATTTTTTTGAGAGAAACTTAAATCAATTATTAAAAAATGATTCACTCCTTTTAATGAGAACAAAAAATCAGGTTTTTCATGATTATTTTGAAATACTATTTCTTCATCAAGTTCAAAAGCAAATTCATTTGAAAATTTGAAACCAAATGTAGTTAATGAACCAGAAGTTATTAAAAATATAGATATCTCAAGTTTAAAAGAAACTTTATATACTATTAAAATAATGATTTTATATTAGATTCAAATTCTAAATTTTATAGTTTTGATTGAAAATATATAGAAACTTTTAAACAAAATACAAAAATTTATTCATCTACTACTAATAAAATATATTCTATAAATTGAGAAGCATATATATTTGTAGATGGACACAATAATACATCTGATTTAAATTTTACTTTAGAATCTGGATATTTGAGAGCTACTTGGCTTGATTCTCAAATAAATAGTATATTTGATAAAGATTTATCAGATGAATCAAAAACATTAAAAAAATCTTTTGAATCTAAAAAAAATATTTTTTCTTGATATATGTGACCAAATTGAGAAGAAATTCCAGAGTATATTATAAGATCTGTTACTATAAATTATTTTGGTAAAGTAATAAGGTCAAAAATAGAAGCTGATTTAGAAAAAACAGATATTGAAATTTCTCAGACTAGAGAAACTTTAATTAAAGAAGTTTTATATAAGAAAGTGAATTCACAAAAAACAGATTTACTTTCTAAACAAAAAGAAAAAAATTCTAAAAAACATAAACTTACTGCTATATCTAAAGCTATATCAGAAGCATACTCTTGAAAAGAAGATTCTATTATGAAACCTGAAGTTGCAAATATAGTTTTGACTATACAAAAAAGACCAGAATGGAATAATATAATTTTAAAATCTTATGAAATAAAAAATAAGAAACGTAAACAAAGATATATGATAAAAAAATAACATTTGATTAATCAAATGTTATTTTTTTATTTTTCTTTTACTTAAAACAGATTTTACATATAAACCTTGAACTTGT
>CALMDL010000106.1 GCA_937864995.1 uncultured Candidatus Altimarinota bacterium
GTTATTTCTTCTAATAGTTTTCAAACATAGTTATATTTGTAATTTGTGATTGTTCCATCTTTATCAGTTTTACTTATTACTTGATTTAGGTTGTTATATGTATAACTTGTAGTTTGATTTAAGTTATTTGTTTCAGAAATTAATCTATTATCATTGTCATAAGCATAGTTTGTAATAATAGTTTTTCAGTCAGTTCAAGTTATACTTCTAGAAATTATTTTATCATTTTTATTATATGTATTTTTAATTTTGTTTCATAGTTTATCTGTGATTTGTGATAATCTATTAAAACTATCATAACTAAAAGTTGTAGTTCATAAATTTGAGTCTATTATTTTTACTATATTTCAAACATTATCATAATATGTTTTATTAGTAATTTCTAAATTATCTTCTAAACCATATTTAGTATTTGATGTTTTTCTGTTTAATGAATCATAAGTATTTGATTCTTTTTGTAATAATTCATTTGAATAATTATATGTTTTTGTTTCTAATATATTTCAAGCTTTATCGTAGTTTAGGGTTGTATAAACTCAATTTGATAAGGTTTGTTTTATTATTCTATCAAACAAATCATAAGCAAAGTTTATTTCACTTCCATTTGGGTTTATTTGTTTTACTAATCTATTGTTTTCATCATAGATATAGCTTATAGTTATATTTTCATTTCAAACAATAGTTTTACTTGTGATGAAATTTTCTTCATTATATGTGAATTGTATTTTAGCATTGTTCCCGTCTTTTATCTCTGTTATATTACTATTATTATCATAATTTGTAACTATAGCTTTTTGTCTAGTAGTATCTATATCTTTTGTGATCTTAGTTGGATTATCTAAGATATCATATTCATAACTTGAACTTACTTCTTGTAAATCATCAAGAATTATAGATTCATTAACTTTTTTATTTAGATTATTATAGCTATATTCACTTATTATTCATTCTGGAGTAATAAGCTTATTTAATAGATTAAAATCATCATAACTAAGATTTGTTATATTTCATT
>CALMDL010000107.1 GCA_937864995.1 uncultured Candidatus Altimarinota bacterium
AACAAATATGCAAGCATTAAAAACTATTCCTGATAAAATAAATAGTTATTTACCTAAACGGGATTTCTTATTTATAGTTTTATTTAACATAAATATTATAGATTATGATAAAGAAAAAAATATGGATATTTATTATGAGAAGAAAAAAGAGATATTAGAAAATACAATAGAAAGCAAAAGAGATAAAATAATATTTATTGAAATTAAAAGTTAAAAAACCAAGAAAAAATTTTTCTTGGTTTTTTAATATCTTAAAAACTTAAGTCTTCTATGTCTAGAAGCAAACAATCTTATCCATTTTCTATGTAATAGATATTTATAATACCTAATTTTTCACCAAAATCATCTCCTTCTGTACAAGATATATATTGAACTTGATAATACAAATATAAATATAATAGAAGTTAGTGTTCAAGATAATGAATTTCAAAAATAACTATATATCAAATAGATAAAATTAGTTAATATATAAATTAATCTTAAAGGAATTCAAGTGAAATAAAAAGCTGAAAAAAGTGATATTATAGATCAAAAAGTAAGTAAATAAGATAATATTTCACCATTTGCAGTTTTATATCATATAATCAAATAAACTATAGTAAATAATAAAAATAAATATAGATTTTTTTTATATTTTATAACTATTAAATTTTTGAAAACATCAAAAAAATTTATAAAAGATGCTGTTAATAACCCAAGTCATAAAAAATGTAATCAATAAAAAAATGAACAAATAGCAAGCATAATAAAAAGCATCCTATCATTTTTTTCAGTATAAGAAACAACATTAAAAAATAATGCTATAAGTCATATAATCTCCCAAAAAATATTTACTTTTTCAAACATAAGTTAAAATAATTGATATATTTAGTTAATTTTAACATATATTTTCATACTTTACAAATATTTTAATTATAGTATAAATAAAAAGATAGAAAAATATTTTTCTATCTTTTTAACATAATTACTTCTAATAATGCCAATGTTTCATTTTTGGCATCTCATACCTTATCTACTATATCAAGTCAA
>CALMDL010000108.1 GCA_937864995.1 uncultured Candidatus Altimarinota bacterium
TTATATTTGTTTATGAAGCTCTGATACTATTTTTCCAATTGAAAAAAATATAAATTGAGAAAACAAAGTATTTCAATTACCTAAAATATGAGAAGAATCTTATTTTATTATAAATAACGAAACTAAAGAATTAATTTGATATTGAGAAGATGAATATTTAAATTCTACTCTAAGTGAATGTTCTATTGATACAGAAAAACAATCATTTTCTTTAACTTGATGATTATCAAAAAATGAAGTAACTCAAAAAAGAATAGATGCTGTTCTTTGAATGAAAAAAGAACAGCAAAATCAAAATTCTATAAATCCTGTTTTAGAACAAAATCAAATTAATACAAATATAGATATAGATTATTTAAATAAATCTAAAATAGATAATGATGATGTTAAAATTGAAAAAACCCCTATAAAAGATTATAAAAAAGATATTGATACAATTGATAAAATAGTTGATATCAAAAAAAATGAAGATATAAAAATATCACAAGATAACCAAGATAATAGTATGACTGGAACTATTACTTCTACTTGAATTATAAAATATGAAGAAGTTATTCAAGATATAAAATTAAATAAAGAAATAAATCATAATTATTTATTTTGAATAGGGGTTATATCATTAATCATTTTAGGATTATTAATTTATAAGAAATTTAAAAAATAAATATATGATTTTTATAAACAAAACTTATGCAGAAGCTGGTCCAAATAGTTGGCCAGAAAACATGAAAGAATGTAAAATAAAATGAGAAATATTGTATTATAAAAACAATGAATTAATTAATGATTGTTACCATTTTTATGATTGAATATTAAAAGATCAAACTAATTATTATGTTGTAACATTGAAACAAATTTTACCTTCTCATATTTATTATGGAGATACAACATCAAATGAAGTAATTTGTGATGATTATAGTATGTCTTGAAGTATAAACAATTATTGAATAAATGTAAGTAATAGTATTGTTCCAAAAATAGGAGATGAATATTATTTTACAGTTAGGAAATTTTATGATTATGATAACTTTGTAATTCAATATTCTAAAGAAGAGTCGCCAGAATGGATAAATCTTAAAACTTGTGATTTTAATGTAATAGATAAGATTAATGTGAATAGTTTTAATAAAGATTATTTCATTATTTGAGCTTGAATTATATCATTAATTATTTTATGAATAATACTTTATAAGAAACTTAAAAAATAATTATTAAAAGAAAAACAAATTTTTGTTTTTCTTTTTTTTGTTTTCTAATAAAAATCATTATATTTGTTTTTAGTAGTATTTTTTAAAAATAAATATGGATAAAATTACAATAGAAAACAATTTAAAAACAATTATAGATTATAATAGAGAAGTTAATTCTAGTCTAAAAAAAATATATTCTTGAGTTGCAAATGATGATGAGTATAGAGAAATATTAGAAGAATTTTTGGATTATGTATGACTTGAATCAAATGATGAAACAAGACTTTGAGCATATTTTAGATTGATAGATTTGCGTGAAAATTCTCTTGTTTTATATATGGAAAAAAATAATTTTTCAGAAGAAAAAAAAGATGAAGTATTGGATTTATCATATGAATATGTAAGTGATTTTCATTTTGAATTACAAAGTGATTTAATCGATTTTGTTGAAAGCCAAAAATTGGTAACTCCTTTTTATCTAGAAATATTTAAGTTAGTTCATCTTGTATGAAAAGCTTTTAATGATTTTTTTCTTCCTTGGAGAAATCATATAGTAAATGGTATAAATAGAGATTTAGAGAAAAAATTTGATAATGATAGTTTTAAGATAGTTGATTATCTAAATACTAATAATTTATTTGATTTAGGACATTTT
>CALMDL010000109.1 GCA_937864995.1 uncultured Candidatus Altimarinota bacterium
TTTCACGTTCAATAAAACAAGCTCTATTATCTTGCTCATATATTATTTTTTTTAATTCTTCTATATTACTCATTGTAAAACATCCTGAAAAAAGATTTATGGTATTATATACATCTATATAATACCATAAATTAATAATTAATTCTAAAATTTGTATTATTTTAAATAAAAAGATATTTTTATCAAATAAAAAGCTCATATTTTTTGAATTAAAAAGCAAAATATAGTAAAATAATATAAATAAAATTATATAATTTATATAAAAATATGAATCCTCAAGAAATATCTTATTCTAGATATGAACAAACATCTATAAAAATAGAAAAGCACAATGAAATTCAAAGTGCTTTAAAAGAAGCATATGAACTAACAAAAAGTGTCAAAGAAGAAAGAGATAAGAGTAAAAATGATCCAAGTAGATATCAAGAATTGGATAATATGTTAAAATCTTTTATTAAAGAATATACTGATTTAGAAAGAAGTATAAAAGCAGCTATAGAAAATGACAGTAAGATATCTGAGGAAGAAAGAGCTAGGATTATGTTTGAATTATCTGATATAATTAATTTAGCAGAACAAAATTGAATAATCAAAAGTAAAAGCAGATGGAGTAAATTATGAGATAGAATTAGAAAAACAGATACAAAAAAAGCTAAAGATAGTGCAAATGATTTAAGAGACAAAAATATAAATCAATATACTAAGGATGAAGCAATTGCAGAATTATCTTATCTAAATAATAATTATAAAAAAGGTCCTTGGGCAAAAGAAAGTGCTATTTGAAATAGATTAGCTGTAAATTATCATAGTATAAATCAGTTAAATGATTTTTGAGAAGTAAATATGTTTCAAGAATTGTTAATAGAAAAAATATTATGAAAATGACAATGATTTAATAATGAATATATATTATGATTTTCAAATGATAAATGAAACTATATAGAAAAAATAAGTGATTTTGAAAAATGATTAAGTAATAAAAAGTTGGATGATTTAAATTCTAAAGCTTTATCTAATTATTTTTTATACTTAGAAAGTATAAAAAAATTAACGTCTGACTATATAAAAAAAATAATTAATGCAAATTTATTAAAAGAAATTGATGAAACATGGTCCAATAATAATGAAAATAATTATGCAAGAAACCTTCTTGAACAAAGATGAATATTAAAAGAAATTAAAAAAATATTA
>CALMDL010000110.1 GCA_937864995.1 uncultured Candidatus Altimarinota bacterium
ATGCATAGTGTATCCAGCGGTTACTGTTGAATTAATTTCACCTCCCGATAGTGCAGTTTTGTCTTCCGCACCAAATCTTGTCTGGCGAAAAATCAATTATGCTGATTCATACAGCGTTAAATCTGTTATCAAATATTCAAAAGTTTTTTCATCATCTACTATGTTATTTGTAAATTTATCACTCAATTCTCATAGTTTTTTATTGATTTTCTTGATTTTTTCTTGTTTTTCTAGTGGTAAATCTATTCATCTATCTTTGTATGCTTTTATTCTTTTTTCCATTATTCTTTTTTGTTCGCTATCCAAAGATGTATTTTCAAAAACATATTCTAGCTTTTCGAAATATGGTTTACTATATGCTAAATCATTTGAAAAATCTTGTAATTTTGGTCTAAAATCTTCTATTATTTCTCTCAATTTATCACTTGTGTCTACGTTTTCAAGGTGATTTAAAAGACTCCATAAATAGTATAAAACCCCGTCATCTTCAAAACTATCAAAAGTTAAAGAACTATTTTCTTGTTTTAAAAAATCTTCAAATTTAACTTTTTCACTTTCTAATTCGCTATCCAATATATCTGTTACTATTTCTAAAACTTCACTACTAAATAAAAATTTTAGATCAGGAAAACCTTTATTTTTTAATTCACTTATTACTTTTTCTTTTAAATTCATAATTAATATTTATTTTTATCTAATTTTAAGTAAAATCATTTTATAAAAAATAGTAAATAATTCAAAAAATAATGAAAATAAATGAAAATATAAGTCAAAAATGGTTAGAAATAATTCAAAAAGAAAAAAATAAAGAATACTTTAAAAATATAGAAAAAAAAATAGATGAGGATATAAAGTCTTGAATAACTATTTATCCTCCTATTGAAAATATATTTAATGCATTTGAAAAAACAGCTTTTGAAGATATAAAAGTAGTTATTTTATGACAAGATCCATATCACGGACCAGGACAAGCACAATGATTTTGTTTTTCAGTTCCAGAATGAATGAAACTTCCACCAAGTTTAAAAAATATTTATAAAGAAATAAATAATTCAATGCAAATTGATAATAAAAATAATTGAGATTTGACTGTTTGGACTAAACAGTGAGTTTTCTTGTTAAATGCAATTTTAACAGTACAAGCCTGAAATCCAGCAAGTCACTCAAAAATCGGTTGGGAAAAATTTAGTGATGAAATCATAAAAAATATAAGTGAAAAACAAGAAAAAGTAGTATTTTTACTTTGGTGAACATTTGCAATAAGTAAAAAATCACTTATAGATACAAATAAACATATAGTTTTAGAAAGCCCTC
>CALMDL010000111.1 GCA_937864995.1 uncultured Candidatus Altimarinota bacterium
ATCATGACCATAAACCATAACTTGCAGATGCATTTGATAATAAACATATCATTCAAGGTTTTGTATTTTTATAAGCAAAAATAATTGCTTCTTCCATAGATCTAGTTTTTAAAATATTAAATTCATATCAATCATGATTAAAATTAAATTCATTATCATAATTAAAGTTACTTAAATCTCAAAGTATTTTTTCACCAGATTCTGGAAATAAAACCAGATTTTTAATTTTATTTTTTTTAATAGTTTTTACTAATTCATCAAATTCAAAACCATAATCATATCATCATAAAAACAATGTTCAAATTTTGTGTTCATACGTATTTATTGCAGCAATTGTTGATTCAGGTGTTGTTGCAATTGCGTCATCAATAAAAAGAATATCCTTGTAAAATCAAATTTCTTCTAATCTATGAGGTAGTCATTTAAACGATTCTAAGCTATTTTTAAGTCAATTTATAAGTCTAGAAAAAATCCATGGAGAACAAAATTTATCTTTTTTTATTTGTTTTAATATAGCTATTATTCAAACAATATTAAGTTTATTATGATCTCATTGTAATAAAAATCATTCGTCATTTAGTATTGATTTTCAATCTACAAAAAACGATTTTTCTTTGTATAAGTAATTTGTACTATCTCAAAAAAACTCTATATTTTCGCTATTTGAAAGCATTTGTTTTAATTCTATATTTACAACTTTATGTTTTGAATTTTTAAGTATATTTAGTTTTGCATTGGTATAATTTCATATTCAATTATGCCAATCAAGATGACAATTATATATATTATTTACAAATCATACATATAATCTAGGCATTATTCATTCAAGCATATATGATGACATTTCATATACTATGTAATCGTATTTTTCACCATTTATTATATCTATTTCATCAAGTACAGGAACTCAAATGTTTCATACTAATTTTACCTTATATCATGCATTTTTAAGTGTTAAATACATAATAGTTGACGTTGTTGATTTTCATTTTGTTCATGTAATTCATATAATTTTTCAATTATATAAACTTGTAAAAATTTCTGTTTGAGTCGTAATTTTGTCTATATAATTTAATAAATTATTTTGATATGGTGATATTCAAGGTGCTTTAATAATCAAATCAAAACTATCTAAATTATCTAAATAATTATCTCAAGTTACATAATTTAAATCATTTTTTTTATCTATTATATCTTTTTTATCTAGTATGGTTATGTCTTTTGTTCATAATTTCATCAAAAAAGATAGGGTAGACTTCCCTTCTAGTCAATACCCTAAAATAGCTATTTTTTTATTTTTAAAATCATTTATACTATTTATTTTCATTTTCTTTTTTTATTAACAAAGTAGTAAGTTATTCATATTATTATTACAAATAATATTCAAGAAATAAGTAATTCTTTGCTATATTTTGCTATTAATTCCCTATTTTCTCAAGCTATATAAACAATTAACATAAGCATTAAATTACATAATCATGCTCATAATCAAGTATATATTAAAAATTTTGGAATATTCATTTTAAAAACTCAAGCCGGTAGACTTATTAGTTGTCTAACTACAGTTATAAATCTAGCTAAAAAAGTAGTAATAACTCAATGTTCTTTAAAATATTTTTCTGATTTTTCGTAATGTTCTATTTTTATGAACAAGTATTTTCCATATTTATTTATAAGTTTTTTTATAACTTTATCTCATAGATAATATCATAAAATATAGTTAATACTAGCTCATACAAGCGCTCATAGTGTTCATACAAATAATGCTATGTAAAAATTCATAACTCACGTACTTGCTAAATATCAAGCAGGAATCATAGCAACCTCGCTTGGAAA
>CALMDL010000112.1 GCA_937864995.1 uncultured Candidatus Altimarinota bacterium
GACTATTTTGTTCAATCAGAATTTGACTTGCAAAGCTTTTTCTAAAGTTGTATATTCAGAACATAATTTATCCCAATAATCTTTTAATCTATCTAATTTTATTTCTATTATTTTTAATTCGCCTTTAATCTTCTTTATTTCTGATTCATCAATTTTTGTTGAATATTTACTTTCTAATTTATAAAAATTTTCTTCATAAAATTTATCACAAATTTCTTTTAATTGATTAAAACTATCAAAATCTACTTCATAGTTTAGGTTATCAGATTTATTTTTTAATTCTTGCTTAAAAATTGTAATTTGGGTTTTAATATCAGTAATAAATTTTTCTGTATCTATCTCAATTCAATATTTCAATAATTCAGATTTGTATTTTAAAATATTATTTTCTATACTATTTTCTGAAAAATCAGAATTTACTTTTTTAACATTAGAGTTTAAATTTTTGTAACTTTCACTAAAAAGTTTATTTAACTCTTTAATTAAATTTAAAGAATTAGTATCAAGTTTTTGTCAGCAAAATGAACAATTATCTCAATTTAATAAACTTACTCAAGTAGCAAGATAATTAGTTGCATATTTAGAATCTTTTATATTTTCGTCAATATGTTTTCTTATTATTCATCAATTTATTTCTAACTTATCTGTAATTAAATTAACATTTATTAAATCACTAACACTTAATGTTTTTTTAATGTTTCATATAATATTTTTAATATTTTCTTGATTTGTATAAGAATTTAAAATTTTATTTTTTGTTTCTTTTTCAGATTCTAAATCAACTACATTTAGTCAAGATAATTTTCTAAAATCATCAAAAGATATTATGCTCTTATCAAAGTTTGAGTTATAGCTTTTTGTTATCTCTGATTTTCTACTTGAATTTTTATCACAATTATTTTTTGCTTCTGCATAATTTTTTTCTTTTTGTTTTCATTCTTCTCATAATATAATGCTTGCTATTTTTCATTGTTTATCATCATCTAAAAAATCATTATTATAAATATTTTCTGAAATATAATGAGAATCAAAAACTTTAAGTTTTAATGGATTATTCCAAGAATTATTAACAAATTGTAATACATCGGTATCATTTTTTATTTTAATCTCTTGATTTCAAGTATATCAAAAAGTTCTCCTTCAAATTATATAATCTGGATTATTTTTATATAATGAATTAAACATAGCTGTGAAAGTACTTTTTCAATGTGTATTTTTTCAAAATATAAAAGTATTTTTTTCAAACTTAACATCATCACTTGAACCAGAAAAATTTTTAAATCTTCATAGATATTTAATATTTAAAATATTTTGAATCATTTTTATTTCATTATAAATCTAAACTTTACTTTTTTAATTATAAGAAAAATTATTAAAAAAGCTAGTTGCAACA
>CALMDL010000113.1 GCA_937864995.1 uncultured Candidatus Altimarinota bacterium
AATATTTTTTTATTCATTAATAATTATTTTAATAACCAAATATAGTTTTAAATGATATATCCATATCATAACTTCAAGCTTGTTGTTCTTCTCATAAAACTGTAGTCATTTTTATACTATGGTAATAAGTATTAAAATTTCAGTCAGTATTTATATTTAAAGTTCAAGTTCAAATAATAGGATAAGTTGGTATATCTCTTCTAGGTCAAACATAAGGAGAAATATCATATCATATACCATATGATCAATCCCAATCTATAATTATATTTCATCTACCATCATCAAAAGTATAATCTTTTAATAATTGTACTTCATATGGAGCTCAAACAGTTTTAACAGTAACTACAATTTCATCTGTTCAATAGGCCATTCAAATTGATGATAAATAAGCTCAAGTACTTATTGTAAATTCAGGTTTATCTATATAAAATATAACTTCAACATTATCATAATTTCAAAAACCATCATGTATTTGAAATACATATTTATATTTACCATATGATAAATCATTTGTAGGATATGTAGCTTGAGTAGTAGTTATAGATGAACTTCAAAAATTAATTCAAGTTCAAGCTATATTTAGTCACCAATCAACTCAATTCCATTTATATAATTTCATAGTAGCTGAACCTGTATCAATTCATGTTCAAACATCACTATAATTTATAACTAAATTATGTAATCATCCTGGTAATAGTGAATTATCTGCAAAATTTGTACTAGAAATAACAGGTGGATTTAAATCCGCTTCTGTATTTGCAAAAGTTATATAATCAACCCAAGCAGTATCAGAAAATGAATTTGTTGCTCAATCTTTTATATAACACCACTTATATGTATGACTTCAAGCTGTTACATCTGTTTTTGTATAAGTTGCCCAAGCTAAATCTCATGACCAAGATTGTTGTTCTACATTATCTATATAAAACCTAAAAAAATCCGCTCAAGCTTGGCTTGAAACTCTATATTTAAAATCTATAGTTCAAATTCAACCATAAAAAGTATTATTTACTTCAAAACAAGATTGAGTATTTGCAAGTCAAGCATTGTTTGCTTCAAGTGAATATGCATTTTCAAAAGGACTAGTTGTAGTTCTATTCCAAGCTCATGACGTAACACTATATTTTCAAGGTGTTTCAAAGTCTATAATTGTATTAGTAGTTTCTCAAACATTTGTTACATTTATAGTAAATTGTTTTTGATATTGACCTCCATTTCAATCATCAGTTTGAATTCTAATACTATATGTATTTTTTATTTCATAATCAGGACTTAAAACTATATTTAAATTACTTCAAGATATAGAAAAATATGAATTATCAGTATCTCAAGCTCAAGAAGACAATGTGTAAGTATGACTATCTCAAGAATCTAAATCTACTGTAGACAAAACTCAAATTGTAGTACCTGAAATTACATTTTCTAAAACATTATTATCAGACAATAAAATATTAGTTGGTATATTATTTCAACTTGATTGCGAAGCTAATGTAAAAATAGTACCATTTTGTAAATTTATACCAGATGCTCTCCATATAGTTCAAGATATATTTGTTAATGAAACTGGAGTTTCATCTGATAATAATCAATCAACATCACTATCATAAACTATATAATAATTAGTTCAAGAACTTAAAGTTGGTATATCAAAAGAAGTATTAGCAACATCAAAATCTAAATTAAGAGTTCATAAATCTCAAGTTTCTGTAACTTTCCATTTACGAGATAATATATCATATCAAACTGGTGCTCAAATTTGAGTCCATGTATTACTTAAATTATCATCAGCAATAAAAAGATATTCTAAATCACTCATATCTGAAAAAACTGGAACCATAGAAGTACCTTCTCAAATAGCATCAATTGATAATAATCAAGGAGTATTTACTGATGTAGATTTTATTTGAGTAAGAGATGATAAATTATCTCTAGCAATTCAAAATATATTATTTTTATATAATCAAGATGTAGAAGTATTCCAAACTATATTTCAAGCAGAATCTAAATAATTTACAGTTCAATTAGCAAGAGTAATACCATATTTAACAGCTAAATATGACTCTATTTTTTGTCTATCAGTATTTGATAATCAAGCACTATAGTTTATTATTTCAGCAATTTTTCAATTATAATATCAAGGTGAAGTAGTATAAATAGAAGAACCTATACGAAAATCAGCAGTTGATAATGTTTGATATGTATTTGTAGTTGTATTATCAATTTTTATTCATTTTTCATATATATCTGTACCATTTGCTCAAGAGTTTTCATTTGCTGTCAAAAGCATTGGACTTCCAGCAGTATAAGAATAAGCTCATATTTGAGCAGATCTCCAGTTTGTAGAAGAACCAATAGCATGAGTTATAACTTCATCATTTATAGCAACAGTAAATGCTCAAAGAGTTGGTCATGCAAAAGTAAGTCAACAAGTACCTGAACTAAGTACTCAAGAAGTACAATCCCATCAAAATGGATTTTGACCAGCAAGTGATCAATTTATATTAACCTCAGGAACCAATACCATAAAATAAGAGTCACTATAAGCATTATTATTTAGATTTTCTAAATAATTACTAGTACCATTAAAATCTACAACAGGATAATAATTTAAATTTTCTATTGTATTATTTTTATAAATAGGTGCATTTCAAGCAATAGCATGAGCTCAAAATCAAGAA
>CALMDL010000114.1 GCA_937864995.1 uncultured Candidatus Altimarinota bacterium
TTCATATAATATTATGTCGGGGTCTCAATTAATTCTTGCTATTACTCATTTAATTCAAGAAGATGCAATAGAATGCTTTTTTATTTCGTCATTTGTAAAGAAGAAAAAATCTTGATCAAGTTCAATAATTTTTATAAGTTTTATTTTAGATTCTTCGTTTAAATTTACATAAAAATATTGTAGAATTTTTGCAAATTCTTTTTTGTTATTTTCATTGTATTTTATTCATATAATTTCTCATATTTCTTTATTATCTAGTCACATATATTGATTAAAATCTTTAGTATCAATCTCATTATTTTCCTTTATTAATTCAATAATTGCTGTCTTTGTATATTTATTATTCATAATTCTAAAATTTATATATTTTTTATTATTATAACAATAAGTTTGAAAAATTCTAATTTTAAGTATATTTAATTAGCCAAAATATCATTACATAAACCGTCTATTGTAAATTGGAAAGGGTAACTTAGTTACTCGTCCTTTCTTGTGTAGTTTATAATAGACTCATATGTAAAGATGTTTTGGCGAACATTATAGAGTACTAAGTTACCCTTTTTTGTTTGCCTTAACATCTTTTTGGTAATATTTTATTTATTACCTTATATATTATGAATAAAAGTGAAAGCAAAGTATGTAAATACTGTTCTTCAGAGATTTCTAAAACTGCTTCTGTATGTCCTAAATGTCAAAAAGATTTAAGAAACTGGTTTGTAAGACATTATATAATAACTAGTTTTATAATTTTAATTGTTATTTGAAGTATTATGCAGTGAGCAGAAGATTCTTATAATAAAACAATTAATGAAGTTAAAAATAATGAAGTTCAAGATATAAATAAAATTGAAGTAAAAGAAGAGATTATAAAAATCTCATCTACAGAATTATATAATATATATACTGAAAATGAGATTAATGCTGATAATTTATATAAAAATAAAATATTAGAAATTTCTTGAATAACTGATAGTATATGAAAAGATATATTAGATAATCCATATATTGCATTAAAAACTTGAGATTATATATTTACTGTTCAATGTATGTTAAGAGATTGAAATCAAGCATCTCAATTAAAAAAATGAGAAAATATAGTTGTTATTTGAAAAAATTCTTGAAAACTTTGAAATATATTAGTTAAAGATTGTTATATTAAATAGAAATAAAAAAGTAGATGAAAATCTACTTTTTATTTTTGTGTAAAAAAATTAATGTTATGTTAATATGTTATTAGTATAATATTTTTATTTTTATTTTTATTTTTATAAATATAGCTTTATAATGCTAAAATTAATATTG
>CALMDL010000115.1 GCA_937864995.1 uncultured Candidatus Altimarinota bacterium
ATATGTATATCTTGATGAGTTTGATTGAATGTTCTTGCTAATAGTGTTTTAATAAATAAATGTTGATTTAAAAACATATTTGTTCAATCAGCTGTTTGAGATCAATGAATATCTTTAGGATGATTATATTATCTTTATTATAAAATAAAGTGAAATGATTTTTGAAAAAAAATTGAATTTTCACCATATACTTGAAAAATATATAATAATTTCGATTTTATTTTCAATAAATATATTAATTATTTAAATATAATAGATTTTGATTTACATTTTATTTCAAATGAATTAAAAAATAATAAAATTTTTTGAATTTTTGATTTATGATCTGAATTTTGACCTAGAGCATTATGACATAGAAGTATTATAGCTTCACCAATATTGAAAGAAAATAATTCTAAAGTTAATAAAATTAAGTCAAGAGAATATTGGAGACCATTAGCTCCAATTATTTTAAAAGAGCATTTAAGTACTTATCTTATAGATAATTATGAAAGCCCATATATGACTTTATCTAGCAATGTAAAAACTGATAAAATAGATATTTTGGAATGAGTTGTACATATTGATGGTACTGTTAGATATCAAACAATTACTAATAAAAATTGAAAAATATATGATATATTAAACAATTTTTATAAAAATTCATGAGTACCAGTTTTAATTAATACATCTTTAAATGTAAAATGAGAACCAATTGTTGAAACTCCAGAACAAGCTATAAAACTTTTTTTATCAACTGATTTAGATTATTTAATAATTTGAAGTAGTGTACTATCAAAAAATAAAAAATATGAAGAATTTAAATTTAATTATGATTTAAATTTATTTGATATTTCTTTTGATGAATTTTGAAAAAAATTATATTTAAGAATTTGGAATTATTTTGAAAAGATTTTTTTTATTAATTTATGATTAGAGGTAGATTTTTGTTTTTTATATAAAGATAAATTATCATATAAATTTAATATTTGAAATGAAAAATATATGATAAATTTTTTTATATTAAATGAAGAAAATTGATATTATTTTAAATATAAAGATATTGTATATAATTTTTCTTGAAATATAAATAATAATCTTGAACTTAAAAATATATTGGATAAAATAAACTTAATTATTGTAAATAATTATGAAAAAATAAATTCACTTTTTTTAACTATAAAAAATGATAAATAAAATATTTTATTCTCTAGTTTTATTTCCCAATATTACTTACAATACTATAATTTCTGGTTATAGTATTTTTAGTATTTCCGAAAAAAATTATTGAGAAATAGAAGTTATTTTTAAAAAATTAGATAGTTATGGAAGTATTTATTTTAAACATATTGATTTTATAGAAAAGGATAATAATTACACTACTAAAAATTGGCAATTAAATAGTGATAATATTGGTTTAATCGAAATTATATATCCAATTATTCTAACATCAGATTTATTTGATTTTAATTTTTTTAAACCAAAAGAATTTTATTTTAAAAAACCTTTTTGAACTGTATTAAATATTACAAGTAAATGTAATTTATTTTGTGATTATTGTTTTAATGATTACGATTATCCGCTTGATACTAGAAATAGTAGAAAAACTCTCCTATTAGATGATTTTAAGATAATTATAGATGAACTTTATAATGCTTGAACTAGAGATGTTATATTAACATGATGAGAACCATTTTCATGTACTTTTTTATGGGAATTATTAGATTATTTGAAAAATAAAAATATTTTTACAAGAATAAATACAAACTGAACATTATTATTTGATACTACTTTAAAAAGATTAAATGATAATTACTCATTACATTTTATGGTTTCAATGCATGAATTTAATAATAAAGACTATTATGAATTAAATAAAAAAGGGGCTTCAAATATTTATTGAATAGGTGAACTTAAAAAATGGGAAACAAAGTATGATAATAAATTATTGCAATTAAAAAAAGTTAGACAATATAATAATTTAACACTTTGATTTTTAACCATACTAACTCCAAAGAATATAATATATTTAGAAAAAATTTATTCTTATATGCTTTCTAATTTTAATATAGTGGATTGGCATTTTTTTAGATTATTTTCAACTTGAACTACAAAGTGAATTACAAAAGAAATGATTACATTAGCTATACATAAATTATATAAATTAAATAAAATTTATAATACTAATTTTAAAATTGTTGATGCTGTTCCATTTTGTGTAACTAAAAATATAGATATAGCAAGCAAGGTTATTGATTGAGAGTTAAGTCCTAATCATAATGTTAAAACTATAATAACTGCAGAGTGAAATATACAAATAATGTCAGCATTTGATATGCATTTATGAAGTATATTTAAAGAATGAATTAAAAAAGTTTGGGAATGAGACTTTGTACAGAAAAAACTTACAAATTGATTTTTACCAAAAGAGTGTTTTGATTGTTATTATAAAAATGAATGTATGTGATGAAGTAGAATGGATGCAAATATATATAATTGAAGTTATGATGCACTTGATCCATTATGTAATATAGATAATAAAAAAATATGACAAAAGAAGTTTTAGAAAAAATAAAGTTATATAATAATCAGTTTATTAAAAAAGATTTACTTTCATTATATTTAAAAAAACAAATATTTTTTAAAAATATATTAAAAAATATTAAAATATTATGAACAAAAAGTGAAAAAATTGAAAATATAAATAAAATACTTGATAGACTTAAAAAAATTGAAAATATTTATATTGATGATAAATCAAAAGATGTTTATTATAAAACTAGGTCAATTTGATGCACCCATTGTACTTTATGAAAATGATGTACAGTTGTTTTAAGTTATAAATGTCATAGAGATTGTTTTTTTTGTTATGAAGAAACTCCTCTTGATCCAAAAGTAAAAATTGATCCGTATAATAAAAATGATATGGATAAAATTTATAAAATAATTGATGATTCTTTCTCAAATCCTTCAAACAGGACTTTAGCGGTAACGTGAGGTGAACCTTTTTTATTTATAGATAAAGTTTATGAAATTTTTGAATATGTAAATGAAAAATATCCTTGAAAGCATAAAAGAATATATACTACTTGAGAATTTTTTAATGATGAAAAATTAGCTAAATTAAAATCTTTATGACTCGATGAATTGAGAATAAGTATAAAACCATGAGAGGAACCAAATATAGCTTGATATAAATTAGCAAAAAAATATGTAAAAGATGTTCTTATAGAAATGCCTATTATGCCAAATTCTAAAGAATATATGATTGATATATTGACTAAAATTGATAATGAAAAATGTATTGATTGAATAAAT
Source organism: uncultured Candidatus Altimarinota bacterium (assembly GCA_937864995.1). Classification (GTDB taxonomy): domain Bacteria; phylum Patescibacteriota; class Gracilibacteria; order BD1-5; family UBA6164; genus JABWCI01. The sequence continues at coordinate 3,298 of CALMDL010000115.1, forward strand.
TTAAATGAGTTAACTTTTAATAATTTAAATTCATCTAAATACAAGGAAAATAACTTAATGCTTGATTTACCAAGTGATGAAAAAGAAATTTATCATAGATATTATGATATTTCAAAAATTGAAATTTGAGTTTATTGAAGTAAGTTATTAGCACTTGAGTTAATAGAATATTTTTCAAAAAATAATGCAACTTTTTTTATGCATTATTGTGATTTAGATACTGTTTCACATCATCATTTTATTTATAAAAAAGATAGTGCTATATCTCAAAATCTAGATTTTTCTCATATTACAAAATTTTGATTACATAAAATACTTAGAGTTTATTGAGATTTAGATCAAATTGAAAAAATATTATTGGATAATAATATAAAAGCATATAAGAAAGGATTAAATTGTTGTGAATTATCAATTGATAATATTTCACTATTTACAAATTTTGAAAAGGCTATTATTTATAAAAACCATGATTTTATTTATGATGTAGATTTTGAATTAATTTAATAATTTTATTTAATGATAAAAAAAGATATAACAAAAAGAATATGTTTTGATAATTTCAAAAGTATAAAACATTTTGAGATATATTTTTTTAATTATTTAAAAACATTAAATAAAGACAAAGAGAATTGAATAATTATTTATACTTTAAAAAAGGAAGAAGAAATTTTTGATTATTTAGTAAATATTTTTCTAATTAAAGTAGAAAAAATTAAAGATTATTTTACTTTAAATAATATAATATTAAAGATTTTTAATGTACCTTTCTGTATAACACATAATAAAGATTTGATAAATAAATATTTAATAAGTGATATTTTTTATAATAAAATTTATGTTATACCTAAGAAAAATAAAAATTGCTATAATTGTAATTATTACTTTATATGCTCTTGAAATAAATCAAAGAACTTTTTAAATTTTCCTGTTGAAAATATTTCAAAAAAAGATTTTATTAATTGAATTGAAGAGGTGTTTATTTTTTTTGAAAATATCTGAATAAGTAGAGATTTTATATATTTTGATTTTTTGTTTGATTTAGAATATGATTTTGATTTTTTAAATAAAAATTTAGCAAGAAAAATAGAGCTATTTATCGATGGTACTAAATGAATAAATTATGATGATTATTTTTTAAATTTAGAAAATAATGTTGAAGAAGTAAGAACTAATTTATTTTTTAAAAACTATATAATTCAATGTAAATTTGAAAAATTGATATCAAAATTGAATTTTTCAATATTTTTATCATTTACAAATTTTGATATATATTTTTATAAAACAAATAAAAATATATTTAAAACAGATGATGATTGAATTAAAAAACATAATTGAATTTGTTATTGATTTTTGAGAAAAAAAGATATATCTATGTATCTTTGAGAAAATATAATATTTAAAAAAGAATTACTTCTATGAAAAGATATTATTTGAAAACCTTGATATTTTAATAGAGAAAATAATTTATTAGATTTAAAAGTAATTCATTTAAAAGATATAATTAATATAAAAGCAGATTATGATAAATATGTAGTTTTATTTTTTGAACATGATTTAAATCAACATATTCCTTATGTATATAATTTTAAATATTTTATATCATTTAATAAATTAGAGTATTTAGCTCATTATAGTATTATTTTAAAAGAAATATGAGCAAGCTTTATTGATTCAATATGAACTTGATATTTTTATTGACTTAAAAATAATGATTTATTAAATATAGATTTTAATACTTGAATAATTAAAAGAATATGATAAATGATTCTGTTTATAAAATAAATATAGATAAAATTGAAAACAATAATATTTCTATATTATTATTTTCAATTTTAAAAAAATTTATTAATAGAGTAAATAAAAATTATTTAAATCCAATAATTATAGTTGTTTACACTTATGAACAAAATAATGAATCTTTTTTTATTATAAAAAATTTAATTGATAAAATAGAGTTAATTTCAAATAAATTATCTGAGAATTATATTTCTATTAAATTTATTAATTTTCCATTTTGCATATTAGATAATGAGAAACTAATTAATAAATATTTTTCTAATTTATTTACAGAAAATTTTTCAGTACCAGCTAATTATAAAAATGAGTGTCTAAATTGTAAATATATATATTGTTTAAAATATAAAAAAAATGATTTAATATTGAAGCCATTTTTATGAAAATTAATGAAGAAATCAGATTTAATAATTATTTATGAAGAAGTAGTATGATTTTTATTATCAATATGATTTGAAAAAAAAGACTTTATTTTAATATTTCCTTTTGATATAAGAAATAATTTTGAGACTATTAATATAGAGTTATTATCTAGAACTAAGATATGGTTTTTTAATAAAAAAGAGATATTTATTAATTGAGAAATTAATAAATGTGATATGGCTTCAAATTTATTTTTTAAAAATTATATTCATCAAAAATTTTTTGATAAATTATTAATTAAGTATTCTATATCAATTTTTTTAAAATTCTCTTTTTCAAATATACAAGATAATTTTTTTGATTTTTGAAACTTCTATTTTTGAATTAGAGATATAGAAAATATTAATGACTATATTGAATATAATCATTATATTGAATATAAAAAAATGTTAATTTGAGATATAATTAAATGAAGAGTAGATAAAAATAATTCATTTTTATGAAATGTAAATTTAAAAGTTGTAAATATAAATGATATTAAAAATATTAAAGAAAATTTTTCTGAATATATTGTTCTAATTTGAGATCATAATATAAATTTTTTTATACCATATATATATAAATTTAAATATTTTTTATCTTATATGAAAGAAATGGATATATTGAATAATAATACTACACATTATATTATTATTTCTAAAGAAATTTGAGCCTCTTATATTGATTGAATTGATATGGAGTATTTCTTTTGATTTACAACTGAAATTCTAAATATAGATTTTAATACTTGAATAATTAAAAGAATATGATAATAGATTATAGTCAAATTGATTCAATATATAATTTAGGTGGTAAAATTACTAATTTATTTAAAATAAAGGAATTTTTTAATATTCCTAAATGATTTATTATTACAGATAATAATTTTGATTTAAATGAATTAAATGAAAATTATATTTCAATAATAAATAGTGATTTTTATATCTGTCGTTCATCAATGAATAATGAGGATAGTTATAATATTTCTTATGCTTGATTATTTGATTCAATAGAATGAAAGTATTCTTCAAATTTATTAAAAAATGATGTAGAAGAGGTATTTGATTCTATCAATAATTCTTTTTTAGATGAATATGAAGAAAAAGTTTTATGAAAAAGAGTTGAAAATAGAAAAATGAATGTTTTAGTTCAAGAATTTATAATTTGAGAAATATCATGAGTTTATTTTTCTGAATATTCTTGAGATAGATTAGTTGAATATATAAAGTGAACAAATCAATTTTTAGTAGATTGAATAGTAAAATCAAATAAACTAATTTTGGATAAAAATTATGATGAAATAAGTCATGAAAAAAATATACAATATAAATTTATATGAGAAAATTTGGATATATTTATATTTGATGAATTAAATAATTGATTATCCGATGAAAATAAAGATAAATTAATTAAAGAATTAAAAAGATTAAAAACTTATTTTAATTTTGAAATTGATGTTGAATGGACTATTAAAGATTGAGAATTATTTATTCTTCAAGTAAGACCTATAACAAAATAAATATGGATTTAAGAATTGTAAATACATGTAATAATAATTGTTTATATTGTTTAGAACAATCGTATAGATTAAAAGAAAAGTATATTTATAAGAATGATATTTTTGATTTAATAAGTAAAAATTTAGATGATAATATAACATTTTATTGATGAAATCCTTTACTTCATCCTGATATTATAGAAATAGTTAAATATTCTTTTTCTTTAGGGTATAAATCAATATGAATTTTAACTAATTCATATTGATTAAATAATAATTTTTTAAATAATCTTATTGATAATTGATTAAGTTCCATATGATTATATTTTAATAGTTTTAATAGGGAAAAGCATAATTTAATTGTAAATTGAGGAATAGATTATGATGAGTTTAAAAATAATTTATCTATTATAAGTAAAGCTAATTTATTTTTAAAAGTTATTATTCATGTAAATAATCAAAATATTAATTCTATATATAAAGATTTATTAATTTTGAATAAAAAATTTTGAATAAAAAATTTCGAATTTATAAATTATTTTCCATTTGATAGACCATATGATTTATATAAAAATATTTTAGAATTTGATGAATTTAAAAATAAGGATTATATAAATAACATATTTATTATAATTGAAAAATTAAAGTTGAATGTATCTTTTGTTAAATTTCCTAAATCTTTTTTTTGAAAATATACAAAATATTATGATTTTTCAAATTGAATTTTAAATCAAATAGGAGAAGAGGATATAAATAGATTAGATATAAAGGAAAAACCATTTTGTTTTTTAGAATCTAGGTGTAATAGTTGTTTTATAAGAGATAATTGTAAATTTTATGAATAAATATAATATCATACTTCATACTACTACATCATGTAACTTTGATTGTAGTTATTGTGATGTTGTAAAAGATAAAAAACAATTAGATTTTTCAAAAATAAATTTATTTATAGATTTTATTAAGAGTAATAAAGAAAATTTAAATTTAATTAAATTTTTTTGATGAGAGCCATTATTAGCATTTAAAAATATAAAATATATTGTAGATAATACAAATATGTTTATATGAAATAAATATGAATTAGTTACTAACACATCATTGTTAAATGATGAAATATGTGATTATTTAGAAAAATATTTTGAAATAGTTTTTTTTAGTATAGATAGTGAAAATTTTTTTGATTATAATAATGTATTTAAATTAATTGATAGATATAACTTAAATAATAAAGTTTATTTTAATTTAATAATATCGCCATGAAAAGAAATTGAAGCATATAATCAATTTGAAAAAATATATAGTTCTTGATATAAAAATTTTAATATTTTACCAGTATATTTTACAAAAATTTGGAATAAAGATGATTTATCAAATTTATCAGTTATAATGAAAAAAATACTTGATAAATTTATTGAAAATAAAGATATTAAATTATTTTGATTCCAAAATAATTCATGATATAACGCATCATTAACATATGATGCATTATTTATAGATATAGATCAAAAAATTTATTATAGTGATTTTGTTTCTACTTATTTATGAAAAATTATTAAAGATGATTTATATATATGAAATTTAAATAATTTTTCAATTTGAAATGATTTAGGAGAAATTATTTTTAATAAAAAGAATAGGTTAAATTTATATGAAAAAGCTATTACAAATAAAATAAAATGACAAATTGAATTACATAAGGTAATGGATTATTTTTCTAAATATTTAAATATAAGAAAATGAGTTTTAAAAGATTAGAAATATATGTATGATGGACTTGTAATCAAAAATGTACATATTGTATAGAATTTCCTAATATGGAAAAAGCTTGGTTTAAAAAAGTAACAAAATACGAAATATTAAAAAAATTATTAAAATATAAAAAACTTTGATATAACCATGTTACTTATTTATGAGGAGAACCATTTATTCAATGAGTTTTTCTTGATGCATTAATATTGTGAAAAAAATTATGATATACAATTCTTGTAACAACAAATGCTACAACACTACATTTAGATTCTCAAGCAAGTAAATTTTTACCATATATAGATGAGCTTTTTTTATCTGTTGAAGCAATATGAATTGAGGAACAACAAAAAATTTCTAGAACTAAAAATTATGTTCATTGGGATTTAGTTTTTGAAAATATTAAAAAGTATTGGAATTGAAAATTATTAAAAGCAAATATTGTTATAACTCAAGATAATAAAAATGATTTATTTAATCTTGTAATTTTTTTAAAAGAAAAATGAGTAAAGGATATTGCTATAACTTATCCAGATATAATGAATGACTATTATTCAAGGGAACATGTATTAGAAAAAATAGCACCAAGATATCCAGAAGTTATGATTAATATTTTACCAATTATTGATTTCTGTTCCGAAAATGGTATAAATTTAAAGGTTGTAGATATACCATATTGTATATTTCCAAATGATGATTTGGATAAGTATATAAAATTAACTGATGATTATGATTATTGAGATAGAGTAAAAATTACTCATGATAATAATATATTAAATAGATGAAAATTTGAGAAAAAAGAAGATATTCCTAGAGAGAGATTTTGGTCTAAGAAATGTAATTGATGTAAGTATAGATGAAAATGTTGGGGCCCATCTATTAATTATAATTGGCTTTATTGACTAGAAGATATTAATCCTATAATTTAAAATAATGGAATCAAAATCATGAAATGCAGAAAAAATTTATATAAATGAAATTATAAGAGTAACTTATAAATGTAATTGGAAATGTAAATTTTGTAATGTTTTAAAAACTAATAATTTTTGAGAAAATGATGTAACTGATAAAGAAGTTGTCTATCAAATTCTTAATTTAATTAAAAAATATAGTTTTGAAGAAAGAAAAAGTTTAATTCTTTCTTTTTCTTGATGAGAACCAACTTTAAATAAAAATTTAATTAAATATATTAGATTAGCAAAAGTTATATGAGTTTGAGTTGTAGAAATACAAACAAATTGAACAATGTTGTTTAAAAATAAAAATTATATTTTAGATTTAATTGATGCTTGATTAAATGAAGTTTTTTTGGCACAACATTCGAATGATATTATTATTAATAATAATATTTGAAGTTTTTATGATTTAAATTTATTTAAAGATTGGGTAAAATTTATTTTAGATAACAAGATTAATAATAAAGTTTCTATTTATTTAAATATTGTAGTTACAAGTATTAATATATTTTGATTATATAATTATATTGATTTTCTACTAAAAATTTGATTTGTTAAAATTATTCCAATAAGACATCATTCTAATTGAAAAATTACTTCAAAGATTTCATTTTGATTTGTACAACCAAATTGATATGCTGAATTAAATAAAGAAGAAGTTTTATTAAAATATACTGATGCAGAAATAAAAGAAATTGAAAAAATAGTTTCTTTATGTGTTAAAAATTGAATTCTTCCTGATTTTCATTTTGTTTGTCCTCCTATATGTATATTAAATTATCCTGAATATAATTTAGAATATCAAAGATTAAAAAAATTAGAAAAAGATACTAATTTAGGTACAATTAATGAAGGTAATTTAGATAGCTATAAAAATTTATGGAAAGAGAAAAAAAAGCTAGATTTGTGTGAAAAATGTGAGTATAATAAATATTGTTTATGATTTTATAAAAATTGGATAGATTTTGTCTGAGAAGATTATGTAAAATCTAAAATAAATAATTTTTTATTTAAATAATATTTTTATTTTGTTAGCTAATATGTATTTTTATGTTTGAAAGAATAATTACTGAAATTTTTTTGAAATATTTTGAAAGAAAAGAATTTAAACATGTCTATTTGCATAATGAATTATTTATTTCCCTATATAAATGAGATGATTTCTTTTTTTGCTGATTAGTGTTGCAAGCAGATGAAGTTATATTTAATATTTATTCTGATGTTAATTCTAAACTTTGAAAAGTTCTTTATATTATTTTGGCAAAATATAAAGAACTTTTTAAGAATTATTTATTATTAAAGAAAAAATCATTTCATAAGGTATGAAATGAAACAGATTTTATAAATATATATGATGATGATAAAAAATCATATGATGAATTGATCAATGATTTATATTTTACATATTTAGATGATTATTCATATAGGAGGAGAAAGGAAATGAATTTTAAATTAGAAAAATCATATATTGATTTATATCATAGTGATTTTGAATGTTCTATTTGTGATTGACCAAAAGAATCTTTTGCAAATTTTCCTGATTATCAAAAAAAAGTGGATTTTGATTATTTTCCAGAATTTAAAGATTTAGAAAAAGTTCATTTACACACATATATAACAGATTATGAATCAATAAGTATTTGATGAAATCCAAAAGTTTCTGAAATTTTATCTGATAAAGATTTTTTGGGTAATTATGATATGGTTACTATAAATAAAACATGTATTTCAGTTATAATGTGAGATGACATTGAATCTATTTTAAAATATAATAATATACCAGAAAATAAAACTATATATACTGATCAAAATATAGATAGTTGATATAAAGCAGTAATTAATTTTTTAAAAAAAATTAATGTTAAAAATTGATTAAAAAAACATTCTAATGATAGAATAATATTTTTTTGATTATCTAAGATAAAAGATACATACGAAATTATTAAATTTTTAGATGAAAATTTAAATATAAAAGTAGATAAAGTTTTTATACCAAATATAAATAAAGATGATTTAGAGGAAATTTTAAAGTATAATTTATGAGTTTTTTTTAATTGATTAGAAATTAAAACTCAAAGTATATTTCTTATGTATCCTATAGGAGCAATTGAATCAAGTATTCCTTATTGATTAACAAAATTTAAAGAATTAATTTTAAATATAAATAAAACTATATGATGAAATGATTCAAAAGTTGAAAATATACTTAATAAATATTTATTAGAAAATAATAATTTATTAAGTGATTCAAATAATTATAAACTTTGATTTATATTATATCCATTTCATTTAAAGATGTTTAATGATAATAATTTTAGGGGAGTCCCTATTTTATCATTATTAAAAGACTTAGGATTTAAAATAGAAATTTTTATATATAGTAAAGATTTATCAAAGTATGAAAAGGATTATAATGATTTTTTAAAAAATGGATTTAATACAAGGTTATGAGAAAATAAATGAGATTTGGATTTATTTTTTAAAGATGAGACTATTAACTTATATTATTCAGAAGTTGCAAACGATAAGAGAATATTAAATTTTAATAAATGACAATTTTCAGTGTGAGACTTTGAATATTGAATTGATGGATTTTTTAGAACATTAAATTGATTGTTAATTAAAGCAAAAAAACAAGAGTATTTTAATAAGATATATAATTATGAAAAATGAATTAATTAATAAATATTCACCAATTTATGGGAGTCCTTTTATGACATGAATATTTATGTGAGTTAATGCAATAAGTGATTCAGCATTATATGTTGATTGACCTGACTGTAATTTTTATAGATCAGATATGATATATAGAACTCATGATCTTTTTTCTTCAATTAAATCTCCAAGTGAAAATACAAGATTATATTTTTCATGAGTTATGCCAAATAAAATGGTAACTTGATATGATGATAAGATATCAAGAAAGTTAAAATTTATAGAGAATAATGATAATTTTAATGTTTGATTTGTTACTTGTATGCCAGTAACATCATTATTATGAATTCAATATGATAATATTTTTACTGATTTAGATAAGAAAAAATATATTTTTATAAAATCATTTACTGATAAATTTCGGTTAGATTGATATAGTTTATTTTTGAGAGAAATAGCTAAAAACATTGATTTAAATGAAAATAAAATAAAAGAAGATAGAAGTATATCTATTATATGATTTCTTTTTGATAGAAATGAATGAGATTGTTTTTGAAATATTGAAGAAATAAAAAGAATTTTATTACTTTTCTGAATAAAATTGGATACAATATGGTTAAATTGATGAAAATTTGACAATTTAAAACAAGTTGAAAATTCTTCCTTAATAGTTTCACTTCCATATTGAGAAATGGCTTCAAAAGTTCTTTCTAATAGATTATGAGTAGATTATATTTCAACATCAATTCCTTTTTGAATAAATCAAACTATAAAATTTATAAAAGATATAACCATAAAGTTATGAATTGATGAAAAAATTGTGAATGAGATACTTGCAAATGAACTTAATTTTATAAAATCAAAAACAGATTTTTTGTATGAAAAAGCATTTATATGAAAAACGTATATTTATTCATGAGATGAAAATTTATTAGATTGAATAAAAGATATATGAAATTATTATTGATTTATTTTTAAAGAATCTTATTTTTATAATTGAACAAAAGAAAGTGAAATTATAAATGATGATAATATAGATTTTATAATATGAAATTCTGAATTTGATTATTGATGAGAAAAAACAGTTAGATTTGAATTTAGTTTTCCATCTTATAATAAACATTTTATATTGAATAGACCTTTTATGTGATTTAAGTGATTTTTAAATTTTTCAGAAGATTTATATAATTCTTTATTTGAATTTTAATTTATAAGTAAGTTATTAAAAATGAAAAAAATAGTTATTTATGGTAAATGATGAATATGAAAATCAACTACAGCAACACATTTATCTGTATCATTTGCAAAAAAATGATTGAAAGTATTACAGGTTTGATGTGATCCTAAACATGATTCTTGTAAGAGAATATTAAATTGAGTTCAAGATATTCCTACAGTGATTGATTTAACAAAAGATAGAGATGTTTTTGATTTTACAAAAGATATGATAGTTCATAAATGAAGATTTTGAATTGATTGTATTGAAGCAGGATGACCAATAGCTTGATTATGATGTGCTTGAAGATGAATTTCATTAATGTTTGAAATATTTCAAGAAATTTGATTATTAAAAGAGTCAAATTATGATGTTGTTATATTTGATGTATTGGGTGATGTTGTTTGTTGATGATTTGCTTCTCCAATAAAAATATGATTTGCAGACCAAGTTTATATTGTTCTTTCTGAAGAAATAATGAGTTTATATGCTGCAAATAATATATCTAAAGCAATAGTTAATTATCAAAAAAATTGAATATGACTTTCTTGAGTAATTTTAAACCTTAGAAGTAATGAAAGTGAAATAAAAGTTGTAGAAGATTTTTCTAAAATCTTGTGAACAGAAATTGTGTGAATTATGAATAGATCTGAATGAATAGCTACTGCAGAAAGAAAAAATATGACTCTTTATGAATTTGATGAAAATCATAAAGATTTAGAAAAATATAATCAGTTATCTGATTTTATATTAAAAAATACAAATAAAATTGTTCCAAAAACTTTTACAGATAGAGAGTTTGATGATTTTATTTATAATAATTTTTATTAAAATGAATAATTTATATATATGATTTAATGCAATTGTTGCAAATCATAATTGGAGTATTTCATTATTATATAATTGAAAAATTTTTTCTATTGAATTAGAAAGATTAAATAGATTAAAAGATTTCCCAAATAATTATATATCAAAAATTTTACCTTCTCTTCAAAGAGAAATGTTTAATAATATTGATTCAGATACAAATGATTACAATTTTGCATATTCATTTAGAAATTATATAGATGAAATAATTAATGAAATAATTATAAGACAATGAATTGATTTATCTTTAATAGATAATATCTATACTATTAATTTTCCATTTGATATTTCTGTAAGGTGATATGAAAATAAAGTACATTGATATAAATATAATTATCATCATTTATTTCATGCTTGTAGTACTTACTATCCTTCAAATTTTGAAGAATCAGTTATATTATGTATGGATCATGATTGATATGATGCTGATTTAGAGTGAGGAATTAATGTAATGCATACAATTTGGCACGCTAAATGAAATGAAATAAAATGTATATATTATGATAAATATGATCCAAAACTTAAAAAAGTAGGTATTTGAATGGTTTATGATATACATGCAGATATATGTTGAGTTTGAGAAGGGACTTTAATGTGATTATCTTGATATTGAAATAATAGATTAAATGATGTAAAGATTTTTGATTATTCATCATGATGAGTTTTTTTAGATGATTCTTACTTTGGTAATAATAATCTACCTGATAATCTTAAATCATGATATGAGGTGAATGATTTTGTAGATAATATTATAATAGAAAATTTCAGAAGAAATTATTCTATAGATTGAATAAATATCCCTGAAGATATTGAAAATAGTATTTATGCAGATATATCCGATAAAGTTCAAAAAGATATAGAAGAAGCAATATTATTTTTAGCTAGAAAAGCATATGATTTAACAAAATGTAAAAATATATGTATTGCATGATGAGTATGATTAAATATTATTGCAAATAATAGAGTATTAAGAGAAACAGATTTTGAAAATATATTTGTTCAACCTGCATGTAGTGATAGCGGATTATCATTATGAGCTGTGTATTATCTTTACCATAATATATTATGAAATAGAGATAGAATTATATTTGATTCACCTTGATTATGATTTGAATATAATGATTTAGATATAAAAAATATTTTAAATTTATATAATGATAAAATAGAGTTTTATGATTTATGAGATTTAAAATATAAAAAAATATCATCTTTATTAAAAGATAATAAAATAATTTGATGGTTTCAATGAAAAAGTGAATTTTGACCTAGAGCATTATGATTTAGAAGTATACTAGCTTCGCCAAGTGATAATAATATGAAAGTTAAAGTTAATAATATCAAAAATAGGCAACAATACAGACCTTTAGCACCTATAATATTAGAAGATTATTTTTCTGATTATTTAGATACTGATTATAAAAGTCCATATATGACATTAGTTTCTAATGTAAAAAAAGATAAAATTAATTTAATACCTGCTGTAACTCATATTGATTGAACATCTAGATATCAAACAGTTAACAAAAATCAAAATCCAGAGATTTACAATTTGTTAATAGAATTTTATAATCAAACATGAATTCCTTTATTGATAAATACTTCATTTAATCAAAAAGATGAACCAATTGTTGAAAAGCCAGAAGATGCAATAAAAATGTTTATTTCCTCAGATATTGATTATTTAGTTATATGATCATTTTTAGTTAAAAAAGATAAAAATTTTTTGAACTATAAATATGATGAAAATATTCAAATTAATAATTTTGAATTAAAGTTATCTCAAGCTAAAAATAATAATATTAGATGAGAATTAATTTTAAAATTATTATGAATTTCAAAATTGGGTTTTGAGTATAATTATGAATCTTGAACTAAATGAGTATTATTAAAACATAATAATTTGTTGATTACAATTGAAATTATTAATAAAGATACTATATATTATAAAAAGGCATGAAAAATATGAGTTTTATATAGTTGATATGATGATAATTTAAATAAAATATTTAAAATCATTGAAATATATTTAGAAAAAAATAATAATGTTATTTTTAATTTACTAAAATGAATATAGAAAATAAATTAAAATTTATTGAAAAATTATTAAAAAATAAGAAAGATTTAAATTATTTTTTTAACATATATTTTCAGCCAAAAAATATAGATATTTATAAGTTAAAAGATTTATGGTCAGATTTTGTTGAAAATTGAGATAAAAACATTGTAAATTTTTATGTACATACTCCTTTTTGTGTTGAAAAATGTAAGTTTTGCCAATATCATTGATTTAAAATAGAAAAAATAGATTCATTAAATAATTATGTTGAATATTTAAAAAATTATATAGCATTATTTCAAAATGAAATTTCAAAAATAAATTTTTCATGATTATATTTTTGATGAGGAACTCCTTCTATTTATTCAGAAGAACAATTAGATAATTTGTTAAGTTTTATATTTTCTAGAGTTAATTTTAATTGAAAATATTATAAAGAATTTGAATTAAATCCAGTTTCAACAACTATTAGTAAAATAGATATTTTATATAAATATTGATTTAATAGAATTACTTTTTGATTACAGTCTTTTAATAAAACTACTTTAGAGAAAGAATGAAGAATTTATTGTTCACCATTGCATCTAAAAAACTTAGTTACACATGCTAAATCAAAATGATTTAAACAAATTAATGCTGATTTAATAATTTGATTAAATGATGAAAAAAAAGAAGATATTCTAAACAGTCTAAAGTTAATGATGGATGTAAATCCTCATACAATTACTATTTACACTCTTCAAGAAAATAAAGAAAAAAGTTCTTTGTACTGAAAAAATGAAGAAGAATATTATAAAAATGTTAGAGAAGTACATGAATTTTTGATAAAAAATATAAGAGAGAATAATTTGTATTTTTATCCTAATATAGAAGAAAATAGTTTAAATACATGAATAGTTTTATTTTTAAAATCATATAAATTACCTGAATTAATTAGATATGATACACATGTTAATTGAGTAGAATCTATTTTTTGATTATGATTTTGAGCATATTCAAATATATTTTCTTACTGAAAATATTATATTCCAGATAAAATATATAATATAGAAGATATAAGTATTAAATATCAAGAAACTTTATTAAAAGATGAATTAGATATATTTTTATGTAGATCTATTCAATGATGAGAAATAGATATTAAATTTTTTATAAAAAATTTTAATTATAATATATTAATTGAAAAAAAGGATGAAATTGATTTTTTAATATTTAATAATAAGATTAAAATAATTAATGATAGTATTATTTTTAATACTTCAAATATAAAAGAAACATATATATATTGATTTTTATTTTTTGATGTTAAATTTATAATTAAACATTCATTATTTATAGATAAAAATTTTAAAAAATAATTTTAGGTAAAAAATGCAAAATAAGGAAAATCTTATATCAAAAGAAAAAACTACTAAACAAAATCGTATTTGGGTTAGAATTGCATCAGCATGTAATAATACATGTTTATTTTGCCTTGATAGTGAAGCACAAAATTGAACATTTCCAAGTGAAGAAAAGATAAAAAGTGAAATAATAAATTGATTTAAACAGTGAATGGAAAATAGAATTATTATATCAGGTGGGGAGGCTAGTATAAATCCTAAGTTTTCAGAATATATTAAATTTGCAAAGGAAATATGATATGATAGAGTACAAACTGTTACAAATTGAAATATGTTTGCAATTGAAAGTTTCTGTAAAAAAGTAATGGATGCATGATTAGAGGAAGTTACGTTTTCATTTCATTGACATAATTCTACATTACATGATTATTTGGTTGATACTCCTTGAGCATTTAAAAAATCTTTAAAATGATTAATATATATAAAAAAATATTATCCAAAAATAATAATAAATATTGATATTGTAGTAAATAAAATAAATGTAGCATATCTTCCGGATATAGTTAAATTTTTTATGAAGCTTTGAGTTTATGAATATGATATATTACAAATTATTCCTTTTGGTAGAGGTTTTTCTACATATAAAGAAAAACTTTTTTATAATATTGAAGATTATAGTGAAAAATTAAAAGAAACCTGGGAATTATCTAAAGTTCCATGAATGTATATGTGGACGAATAGATTTCATTCAGAAGCTTTTGAATGATATGAAGATTTAATCCAAGATCCAAGAAAAATTAAATCAGAAGTGATGGGGGAATCATATGAAATATTTGAACCTTTTATAAAATCACAATGAAAAATAAAGCCATGATGTTATTGAGAAGCATGTGATGTTTGTTTTCAAAACCAATATTGTCATGATTATATTTCTGATATAAATAAAAATAAAATTGATGTTAAAAATTTTGAAATAATATCATGAGAAGAATTTCCAAGTCAAGTATATGAAAAATATTGAGATAAATCAGATGATTTTATTAAAAAATTAAATAATTTTTCTAAACCTTTAATAAATATTCCTAAATGTTTAGGATGAAGTTGAGTTTATCAAACTTATAATGATATTAAAGAAGAAAATTCTCTAGAGGATTATACTTATAAATATATAAAAAATTTATATAGAAAAAAATCACTTAGATGTAAAGCATGTAAGTATAATAATGAATGTAAATGATTACATATAAATTTTATTAGAAGTTATTGATTTAATATATTAA
>CALMDL010000116.1 GCA_937864995.1 uncultured Candidatus Altimarinota bacterium
CCTCTTGCTATGCAAGATGAGTTTTGGGCATGATTAGGTTATACTATAGTATTTTGACTTGCTACATGATCTGCTATGACATTGTTTGTTATACCATCACTTTATTATAGTTGGTTTCTTGATTGAAAAGATATAAAAAATAAAGAAGACTTTTAAGTCTTCTTTATTTTTTATATTGTTATTATTTGTATACTTGGTATAAATTTACCATTTTTTTCTATATCATAAATTGTTACTATTTTATCTCAAGTCTTCAGTAATTTTTTATCTTGCAGAGTCTTTATCGCTGTTTCTAAGTTTTTATCATTGATTGATTTTTCAATTAAAAATGTCTTTAATCAAAATAATATAGTCATTTTTTTTCTTATTTTATCATCATATGTAAATGCAAAAACATGCATATTTGGTCTAAATGCTGCTACGGCTTTTGCCATAAATCCTGAATTTGTAAAAATTATTATATTTTTTGCAGCTATATTTTCAGCTGTTACAACTGCATTTTTAATAATCATTTTTAAATCTTCATCATCTCATATATTTTTTTCAAAATAATCATGTTTGTATTTTATTTGACTTTCAGTATATTCTAATACATTTGACATAGTTTTTACTGCCTCAATAGGGTAGTTTCAAGCTGCTGTTTCTCATGAAAGCATAGTACAATCTGCTTTTTGCATTGCTGCATTAAATATATCTGTAACTTCTGCTCTAGTAGGAATAGGATTTGTTATCATAGTTTCAAGCATTTGAGTTGCAACTATAAAAAATTTACCTTCTTTTTTACATTTTGTAGCTATTTCTCTTTGAATTATTGGAAGAGTTTCAAATGCAACTTCTGCTCATAAATCTCATCTTGCGATCATAATACCATGACTTTCATCTATTATCTCATCTATGTTATCAAGTGCTTCTTTATTTTCTATTTTTGATATTATTTGTATTCATCTAGGAGCATTTATTTCTTTTAAATATTCTTTCATTTCTAATATATTTTCTCTATTTCTAACAAAACTCATAGCTATAAAGTTAACTCACATTGAAACTGCAAATTTTAAGTCTTCTTTATCACTTTCAGTTACTCATGGTAATTTTAATTTTACTCATGGCAGATTTAAGTGTCTTTTAGATCAAATTATATGGCTATTTAATGCTGAACAAGTCAAACTATTATTGTCTTTATCAATAACTTTTACTTTTAATAATCAAGTATCTATATCAATTGTATCTCAAATATTTAAATCAGAAACAATATATTCATAATCACAAACTATTTTTTGTTTATCTGTTTTTGTTTTTCCTTCTAAATTTAGAGTTGTAAGATATATTATTTCATCTTTTGAGATAACTATTTTTTCTTCTATCTTTTTTGTTCTAATTTCTGGTCATTTTGTGTCTGCCATTATACCTAGATTTGTTTCTCAAGAATTATTTAATTGATTTACTATGTTTATAATTCAAGTAAAATATTCATAGTTTGTATGAGAATAATTAAATCTTACTA
>CALMDL010000117.1 GCA_937864995.1 uncultured Candidatus Altimarinota bacterium
TCTACAATATTCTCAAAAATTTCAATTAACATCTATTTTATTTAAAATTATATCTCTATTTTTAATATCAAATATTGTTATTAACGTATCAGTTGTAGACTCAATTTCTCATCAATAATATACAGAGCTTTCAAATGTATTTAATATTCATTTCACTCTATCTTTTACTTGTCACCCTACTACTGTTATTATTTGAGTATTTCAAATTTTATAAATTTCTCATTTTCTTAATTCCAATGTTTTGAAATTTATTTTATCTCATATACTTAGTGGATTCATATATAACTATTAAATAAATAAATTTTTCACATTATAAATATTTATTATTATATTGCAATTTATAAATATTTATTATTATATTGCAATTTGCAGCAAAAAATTATAATTAAATAGAGTATTTTTAATTTAAAAAATATGCTATATGAAAATATAATAAAAATATTGAAAGAAAATGACATTTCTTTTGATGAAATAGTTCATTGAGAATCTCAGAGTTGTGAAGATTCAAAGAGATTTAGAGATGAAGCTTGTCTTGAAGGAATTGGTAGTAAAAATATAGTTTTTCATGCAAAGTGAGAATATTATCTTGTTACTACAATTTGAGACAAGGAAATAAAAGCTAGAAGATTTAAAAAAGAATTTGGTACAAAAGATATCAGATTTGCTTACCAGGAAGAAATTAGTGCTTTGCTTTGAGCAACTATTTGAAGTATTCCACCGTTTGGATTTCAAAATAAAACTATAAAAATATTTGTTGATAAAGATATATTTAATAGTGAATATTTTATGTTTAATCCCGGAGTTTCTACAAAAACTATAAGAGTTAAAACTCTAGATTTAAAAGAAATCTATATTTCTTTAGAGAACCAAATTAAACTTTTTGAGTTTTTGGAAGAAGAAACTATATTTGAAGAATTATCTTAATATTTAAATAAAAAATATGAATGTAGATATTATTTTACAATTATTGCTTGCAATGTGACTTTGAGCACTTGTTTGAATGGAAAGAGGTATAAATGAAAAAACTAAATTACTTAGTAAATCATCTATTTCATTTTGAGATATTAGAACATTTTCACTTTTGTCTTTACTTTGAGCTATGAGTACTTGGTTAACTATGGATTCAAGTAATATTTTCTTTATAGCTGGAACTCTTTTTATAATATGACTTTTTATAGTAGTTTATTATTCTTATAGTATTTATAAAGAAAAACAATTTGGTTTGACTACTGAACTTGCTTCAATTGTTACATTTTTTCTTTGAGTATTTGTGATGCTTGGTTATGTTCAAATAGCAATAATTATGTCTATTGTTTTGACATTTTTACTTTCATCTAAAGGTCTGATTGATAAGATTCTTGAAAAAGTAAGTAGAGAAGAGTTAAACAATACTATCAAATTTGCAGTTATATCAATAGTTGTTTTACCACTTTTACCAAATGAAAAATTTTCTATTAGTGATATTTTGACTTATATTTGATATACAAATCCGCTAAATAACTCTATTGTAAATCTAGAATTTTTAAATTTTTATTGAATTTGGTTTTTCGTAGTTTTGATGTCAGCAATTTCTTATGCTTGATATATAATGAGTAAAGTTATAGGTGAAAAATGAAGTATTTTGGCAAGCTGAGCTATTGGTTGACTTGTTTCAAGTACAGCAGTTGCAGCATCTATGTCAGAATCAAGTAAAAAAGATTTAAAAAATACTTCTATGTATGTTGTTTCAACTCTTCTTGCTTCAACTATAATGTTTGTAAGAGTAATAATTATAGTGTTATTTTTTAATATAAATATGCTTTCTTCAATCATTTATCCAAGCCTGTTTATGCTTTCTTGAATGGTTTTATATATGGTTTATTTTTATTATAGCTCAAAAGACAGAGAAGCATTAAATAATTATAATTTAAGTTTTGAAGAAAAAAAATATAAGAGTCCTTTTAGTATAGTACCTGCTTTAAAATTTGCATCATTTGTACTTTTTATTAAATTTATTGCTTGAGTTTGAGCATTATACAAAGATGTTTGGTGAGATTATTTTTTCTATGCATTATGAGTTATATCATGATTAGCTGATGTTGATGCTATAAGTCAAACAATGGCAGTTGATGCTATAGATTGAAAAGTTTGATTAGAATTAGCTGCTATTACTATAATAATTGCAGTTATATCAAATAATTTAGTAAAAGGTTCTATTGCTATGAAATTTTGAGAAAAGAAATTTTGATTTGCTGTTATGATGTGATTTGTAGTTTCTATGATTATGTGAATAGTGGGGATGGTGTTTTTAAAAATAGTATAGATAAAAAGTTCTAGAAAATCTAGAACTTTTTGTTTATATTTTTTGAAAAAAAGAGAATAATTTGTCCTTTTGTGATCAAAAGAGACCATTCTGTACTTTTCACATGAAAAGTACCAAAAATGCTTAAGGATTCGAACTTTCGCAGAGAATTGATTTAAGTTTTATCTCTCGTATCACGGCGAAATCTCACCCTTAAGAATCCCATTGATACATATCGAAAAAGTATTTTTCCTCTATAAACATCCAGGGGTCTTAGGGGTTGAGATAGTGATTACCAGCCGTAAGAGATAAAACTTAGCAAGCTAGTTCGAAAACCCCTAAAACTTTTGCTATCTTTTGGTTACAAAAGTAGGAAGTGTTTTCTTTTGGCTACAAAAGTACATATTGTTTTCTTTTGCCTTTAATTATATTTAAAATATAATCACACCATATTAATTAATAATAAAAAATAAATGAAATTTGTATTATCAACAATAGCTTGAGTAGAAAGCATAGCAAAAAAAGAAATAGAAAAACAAGGTTGAATTATAGAAGAAACTATAGATAGACTTATAACTTTTTCATGACCAGTTGAACTTATTCCTAGAATAAATTTATGGTCTAGAGTAGGAAATAAGATGTATATATTGTTAGCTGAAAAAGAAAATGTTGTAGATTTTGATAGTTTATTTGATTTAGTAAAAAATATATCTTGGAAAAGTTATTTTAAAAAAGATTTTCCTATAGTAGTTAAATCAAATTCTACTAGAAGTGAACTTTTTGCAGAAAGAACAATTCAAAGTTTAACAAAAAAAGCAATTATAAAATCTAGAGTTTGAGATAATTGAATAGTAGATGAAGATACTTCTTTAGAAAAAATGGAAATATTAGTCTTAATCATAGACAATAAAGCTCGTATCTTATTAAATACTTCTTGAAATGCACTGCATATGAGAGGTTATAGAAGTAAAGCTTGAGAAGCTCCTATAAAAGAATCTCTTGCTGCAGCTCTTGTTTTGTTATCTGGTTGGAAATTTAGAGAACCATTTTATGATGTTTTCTGTGGTTCTTGAACTATTGCTATTGAGGCTCTTATGCTTGCAAAAAATATAGCACCAGGACTAAAAAGAAAATTTGCCTTTGAAAGATTATGATTAGTAAATCCTGAAATAACAGAAAATGAAAGAGCTTCAGCTGTTAAAAAACAATTTGCTTGAGAATATACAATTAGAGCAAGTGATATAGATCCTGAAATGATAGAATTAGCAAAGGAAAATGCAAGAATTGCATGATTATGATGAGAAATAAATTTTGAAGTTAAAGATTTCAAAGATTATTTAGATAAACCTATTTCTTGAACTCTTGTTTCAAATCC
>CALMDL010000118.1 GCA_937864995.1 uncultured Candidatus Altimarinota bacterium
CAAAAATCACAGGATTAAAACCAGGAGTTTTTACTCATACACTTTGAGATGCTCATATTTACAATAATCATATAGATCAAGTTAATCTTCAATTATCTCGTGAACCTTTACCTCTTCCAGAATTAAAAATAAAAAAAGATATAAAAACTCTAGAAGATTTAGAAAAACTAGAATGGGATGATTTCGAGCTTGTAAATTATAAAAGTCATGAAAGAATAACAGCTCCAGTTGCTGTATAGATATTTATTAATAATTTTGATATGGAAAATATAAGATTTAATTTAATACTTGCTGTAGATGAAAAAAATGGTATTTGAAAATCTTGAGAATTGGCATGGCATTTACCTAGTGATTTAAAATACTTTAAAAATCTAACTAGTAGAACTTACGATTTAGCAAAAATGAATGCTGTAGTGATGTGAAAAAATACTTGGAAATCTATTCCTAGTAAATATAGACCACTTTCTGATAGAATTAATTGTATTTTGAGTAGTGATTTAAAAAAAGATGATATTTGATCAAGTATTGATAATTTTGTACTTCATTTTAATAGTTTAGAACATTGTTTAAGTGAACTTGAATCAAAAGAAAATGTAGAAAGTATATTTATTATATGAGGTGCTCAACTTTATAATTATGCATTAAATAGCGAATTACTTGAAAAAATATATATAACAAAAATAAAATGAGATTTTAATTGTGATGTTCATTTTGAATGAGTTCCTAAAAGTTTTGTATTAGAAAGTTATACTGATTATGAAACTGAAAATGGTATAGAATACTCTTTTCAAGTTTATAAAAGAATAAATTATGTTTATGCTTAAAAAAAGACTAACAATTGTTAGTCTTTTTTTGTTATGTTTGAAAGGATTTTTTGATATTCATAATCAGGATTTCCACTTCTATATCATATTTTTGATGCATTTGTTATAGTATCCTTTACTTCTAATTCTGTTCAATTAAATTTATAATGTAAAAAATTGTAATTATATTTTTTTGTTTTGAAAAATTCCATTCAATCACTCACTATTTGTTTAATAAATGCATTATAACTTTTTGACATAGTTGTTACTATCTTTTTTTCCTCTTTTAACATAGTAAATTTTCCCAATATAGCGTGTAATCTCGCAAATGCTTCTGTTGGTAGATTTCTAGTAAAAATAGTGAAAATAAGTAGATTTTTTGCTATATTTTTACTATTTAATTCTTTTAAACTTTTTATATAGTTTAAGTTTATTTCATTTATAAGATTTCTTACTTTTTCAAAATCTCTATCTTTTGCTTGTAATATATCAAATACTTCCCTATATTGTTTTAGTAATATTAGATTATTATAGATATCTATTTCATTTTTTGTTATGAAATAATTTTCTATATATTCGTCACTACTACTAGAATCTAAATTGATTTCTTTTCATGATAATAAATCATTTTTTATATCTTCAATAAAATTTAATATAGTTTTATGATTTTTTTCAGTTGTATCTATATCTTTTTTATAAGATTCTATTTTTTCTATTATTATTTTACTATCCTCTTTTTTCTTTTTTGCATTGTATGTTCATGCTAAAAAAATCAATTCTTTAGCTATTTGTAAATTATCTAATTTTTTCATTTGGTTGGTTTTATTGATATCTAAATCATATTAACATATTAACATATTTGCATATTTAATCAAAAAAAAGACTAGTTTTACTAGTCTTTTTTTGTTATATCTTCTATCATTATACAACTTTCTGTTATATAATTTGTGAAATTATTTTTTAAAAAATCTTCTACATTTGAGTCACTAGCCCCTGGTTGGCACCAAATAGTTTTATTTTTTAGTATTTCTACATTTTTTTCTAATATTTGTAATGTAATTTCAGGTTTTACTACAAAATTTACTATCTCGAATTCTTCTTTTGTTTCTG
>CALMDL010000119.1 GCA_937864995.1 uncultured Candidatus Altimarinota bacterium
TTTTTACTGATTGTTCTTATGATGGTAAAGATTGATTATACAAAGCATCTACTAAATATTATGATGTTATTATTTTGGATATAAATCTACCTTCTGTTGATTGACTTGAAATATGTAGAGAACTTAGAGAAAAGGCGAAAGATGTATCTATAATAATGCTAACTTCAAGATGAACTAGTGATGATATAGTATTATGACTTGATTCGGGAGCTGATGATTATCTAGTAAAACCATTTGAATATAGTGAACTGGTTGCAAGAATGAATGCAATAACAAGAAGAAAAAATAAAAATAAAAGTAATACAATAATTACAATTTGAGATTTAGAATTGGATTTACAACAAGTAGAAGTTAAAAAGTCTGGTAAGATAATTTGATTATCAAAATTGGAGTTTGAGTTATTGAAATATTTAGCTCAAAATAGATGAGTAGCATTATCAAGACATGATATATATGAAAAAGTTTGGGGTGAATATGATTGAGATTTTATGTTTAGTAAAACAATTGATGTGTATATTGGCTATCTTAGAAAAAAACTAGGAAAAGATTTTATAGAAACAAGAAAAGGCTATTGATTTTTAATCAAATAAATATGAATGCAAATATAAACAAAACAAAAAAACATTTAACTATTGTATTTTCTGCAATAGTTTTTGTTGTGATTTTTGTATTATGAGTTACTTTTTTTATTACAAGATATTATAAAGAGATACATATAGAAAAAACAGAAATTATGACATTTTCTAAGATAATAGAATCAAAGCAAATTGATATAAATACTCTTTGAGATATATTTCCAAAGTTTGAAAACTTTGGACCAAATGGAATCTGAAAATGATCAAAGCCAAAAAGAGATGATGAATTTATGCCAAAAGAATTTATTAATTTTATATTAATAGATGCAAAAAATACTGTATTGTTTAGTAATATAAAGGAAAATATATGAGATGATTTTCTTTTAAATATTATAAATAATGATAAATACTTAGAATTAAATCAAGATGATTCTTATTTTATAAAAAAAATAAAATTAGATGATTGATCTACTTTTATAGTATTTAAAAAAATGAGATATGATTTCTATGATTTTGTAGAAGATATATTATGGTTTACTTTTATATCAATACTTTTTTCTATAGTTATTTATATAATATGATTTAGATTTGTTAACAAGATTTTTATACCTGTAGAGGAAAATATAAAAGATATGTCTGATTTTATTCATAATGCATGACATGAACTTAAGACTCCTATTTCTGTAATCGATTCAAATATTCAACTTTTTAAAGAAATGAAAATATATGATGAATCAATGGTTGATGAACTTAAAAATGAAGTTTCAAAACTTAATTCTCTTATAGATTCACTTGTAAAACTAAGTGATATTGATGTATTTAAAGATGTAGAAAAAGTTAATTTAAAGGATTTAGTAGAAGAAATATTAAATGATTTTAAATTGGAAATAGAAAAAAAGTCT
>CALMDL010000120.1 GCA_937864995.1 uncultured Candidatus Altimarinota bacterium
TAACTAATTTAAATACGTAAAAACCAAGTAGGAGCTCTAATTCATAGTTATTCTTAATTTGATATTATTGATATAAAAACTAATTATACTTGATTTAATCAAACTAATAAAATATACCTATATGGCATAGACTCTAAATAGATATTATACATATGGAATACATTTTAGGTTACTATTAAATAAAACTAAAAAACTTTATAAGTTCTTTGACTTAAGTTGTATAAAACTTAATTATGATATCTCAATATATACCGTGTTTTATAGAGTAATCAATTAATATACCATAGTTGATAAATAAAATAAAATTAAGTTAGATTATATCATTGTGCTCTTACTTATTTTTTATTGATGCCAATAGTAATCAATTAAATACAATAATATGTAATGGATTTAGCTACAAATTTTGATATAAATCACTAGATAATAATAAGAACATATTAATATCAAATAAAAGCTTAATAAGGAATGTATATGAAAGAAGAACTAATAAATCTTTATGGTATAAATATAATAATACTCAAGAGATAAATTATTTATATGGTTATTAATATATAATAATATCTAAAACATGTACAAATAGATCCTATGAATCCTAAAATCGATTTATAGATATATAATATAAATTAAAAGTTCTTATTTAACTAGCATAAAGTTAATTATAAATTAATCTAGTTTTAGAGTTTATTTTTACTGTACAAGCTCTATCCCCATTACTCATTTTAAAATAAACTTTATCTATAAGAACATTTATAAAAAGTTTCTATATATCACCTATCCTAAAATAAAATCGATATTTTTAGTATTAAATAAATTTATAAACTTTTTAGTAAAAGCTTTAGTAATTTTATAATTTATTTTTTAGCTTTATTAGCTTACTTTGTTATAATAACAGTTCAAAAAAACCATACCAAAGTGTTTTTAATAATTTAGTATGGTTATTTATCTAATTTGCTATAAATTGCTTGTGATCAATATTATTTCCTAAATTTAATTATTACAAATATGTCAAAGTCATTTTATAAACTATCTACTTTATCCTTTAAACATAAAATCATACTTATCTTTAATTGTTTTTTCAGCTGCAGCTTTTGTTTCAATATTTACAATTTCAGCAGCAATTTCTTTTAACTTACTAATATCTTCAAGATCTCTTCTTAAATATTCTTTTTCAGGCTCTGTTTCAGACATTTCACTATATACTTCAATTATATTTCTTGGAGCTATTTTTAATGTATCAGAAGCTAAATCAATATTCTCAGCTAAGTCTCTAAAATCTTCTTGAC
>CALMDL010000121.1 GCA_937864995.1 uncultured Candidatus Altimarinota bacterium
GACAGAAAAATATATTAATTTATGGTCTTAATTAGGCAGCAGTCCAAGTCTCTATTTTTTCATCAATCACTTTCCCCCACATCAAAGCGTCTGAAACGTGAGATTGAATGTTCACTATCTCATTTAATAGAGTTTTCATTGTTTTAACTCTTGATTTTATAGTTTTGCTATCTATTTTGTTTGGTAATTTGTTACTATCTGCTAGTGGTTCATCATGATAACCAAAAACTGATACACTATCAAATTCATATTTTTTTGCAAAATCAAGTAACATATTGAAATCATCTTCAGTTTCTCATGGAAAACCAATTATAAAATTTGTATGAAAAAAATTGTTTGAAAATTTTTCTTTTATATAATCTATGATTTTATTTATATGACTATCATCATAAAATCTATTCATGTTTTTAAGTACATTTGGACTTATGTGTTGAAATGGGAAATCAAAATATGGTAATAGTTTTTTAAGATTTGCTAGCCTATCTATATGAGTCATACTAAGTATGTCTGGATACATATAAAATAATCTGATTTTGAAATCTCATTCTATTTCATCTATTTTTTCAAGTAATTCCAATAAATATGGAGCTTTATATAAATCTACTCAATATCTAGTTGTATCTTGAGAAATAATTTCTATTTCTTTTATCCCACTATTTACCATGATTTTTACTTCTTCAAGAATATCTTCTATGCTTCTTGATCTTTGTTTTCATCTGATATTTGGGATGATACAAAAACTACATTTGTTATTACATCATTCTGCTATTTTTAAGTATTCATATCATTTATAACTATGTAAAAATGCTCTAACTGATTCTGTTCCATAAATATGTGCTTTTGTACCGATTTGGTCTCAACCTATACTTGATAAATAAGCTTTTAATTTGTCTTTTTTAAGTTTTGCTAAACCACTTTGTAGTTTAGTTAGACTTGTATTATTTAAAAGTATACTACTAGTGTTTTTTACTTCTTCATATGGAACTACAGCTTCTAGATTTTTTAGGCTTGATAAAAAAGAGTCATCTTTTACTGGCACATAACATCCAATTAAAATAACTTTTTTTCACATATTGTCATAATACCAAATTGTTTCTTCTGCTTCATCACGAGAACTAGATAAAAATCAACATGTATTTATGATTACATACTCTACTTCTTCATCTTCTGGATCTGGATAAAAATTTATCTCGACTTCATTACTATTTAATTTTAATATTTCTCATATAGTAAATTCTGTATCTACCATATTTTTATTACAACCTAAATTTATTGCTGAAAAATTTACTTGTTTCATTTTTTTATTTATAATTAAAAATTTAACCTATTTTATTTGCAAGTTTTGTAAAATCAAGATTAATTTAATAATATATTGTTAAATATGTGTTTTTAAATATTATCTCAAAAGTATAGTTAACAAAAACCAAATGTTTGAAGATATAATTAAAAAAGTTTTAGCTCATCATGATGATTTTACATATGATGAAATATATGAGTTTTGTAATGATTTTTACAAAGAAATTCCAGATAAAATAAAAGAAGAAACAAAGCTTAAAAGGCTTATGAAATACATAGATAAAGAATTTGAGTTGGAAACAAAAGAATTTACCTTTGAATCTAATTCTACAAAAGAATACAATTTAGAAACTATTCCTAAATCACTTTTTGAATGAAAATCAAAAATAGTTTCTAGTTTGGTAAATATAAAAAATCTAAGTAAAAATATAGAACAAACTCATCTTTTCAGTGATGCTAATTTAAAAATAAATAGTGATGAAAAAGTAGCCCTGATATGAAAAAATGGAGCTTGAAAAACTACTCTTTTGAAACTTATAATATGAAGTGATAAAACTCATAGTAGTGTTGTAGATTCTAGTTTATTACATGATAATATAGATTGATTTATAGAATTGGCACCAGGCTTAAAAATATGATATTTATCTCAAGATTTATTTTGGAAATCAGATAAAAATACTCTTAGACAAGAAATGTTAGAAATATTTCCAGAAATAAATACAAAAATTGATAGATTAAATGAAATTAAAAATGATCATAGTAAATGGGAAGAAATTGAAGAATTAAGTAAATATTTAATAGATAATGATTGATATAAAAAACATGCATTACAGTTAGAAATATTAAAATATTTTTGATTTACAGATGAGCAAATGAATTTTAATGTATTATCACTTTCATGATGAGAACAAACCAAAGTTCAAATTGCTAAATTTTTGATTCAAGAAGTAGATTTACTTATACTTGATGAACCAACAAATCACTTAGACATAGAAGGTATAATATTTTTAGAAAAGTTTTGTAAAAATTGGAAAAAAGCAATTTTATCTATTTCTCATGATGTAAGATTTATAAACAATACTTCTACTAGAATAGCTGAGATTTCAAATAAAAAAATACATAATTATCCATGAAATTATGAAGAGTATTTGATAGAAAAACAAGCTAGATTTGATAAAGAAATGAGAGACTATACAAATCAAAAAAAAGACATAGATAAAGAAATGGATTATATAAATAGATTTAGAGCAAATTCTGCAAAAGCAAGTAGTGTTCAAAGTAGAATAAAGGCACTTAATAAAATAGATATACTTTCCCCTCCTGAAAATGAATCAGTAGTAAGAATGATAAAAATAAATCTAGATAAAAGATTACCAGAAATCATAATGAAACTTAATAATTTAGAAGTTTGATATGATTTACCTATAGTTACCTTGCCTGAAAATATAGAAGTTCATAAAAGTGATAAAATATGAATTATTTGATGAAATGGTGCTTGAAAAACTACTCTACTTAAAACTATACTTTGAGAATTAAAACCTCTGTCAGGTGAAGTAATAATAAATGAAACTATAAAAGTTTGATCATATTCTCAAGTATTGGAAGATTTGGATTTAGAATCTAGTATTATAGATGAATTATCACAAAATTATTGAAGTATTACAGAAATAAGAACTATTTTATGATGACTTTTAATTACTTGAGATAAGGTAGATCAAAAAATATCTACACTTTCAGGTTGAGAAAGAGCTAAAGTCGCACTTACTAAAATGCTTTTAGTAAAACCTCATATTATAGTTATGGATGAACCAACAAATCATTTGGATTTACACTCAAAAGAAGTTATAAAAAAGATGTTAGAATCATTTAATGGTACAACTATTATTGTTTCTCATGATAGAGATTTACTTGAAAGTGTTTCAAATAAAGTTTGGCTTGTAAGAGATAAAAAATTAAAAATTTTTGATGATGCTATAGAATGATTTATTGAAGTATTTGAACAAAATTAAAACGCGGCAAAGCCGCGTTTTTTCTATTGGAAAACAATTTCATTGTTTTTCTTTTGGAGAAACACTTTCTCCTGTTTTTCCTCCATTTTGATTGTTACTTCCTTGTTGTTTGAGCCTTTTCAGGGTAAAAAAAACTAGGTGGTTTGTAGCCTTTAGGTGGCATTTGAAACTCCAGGTTAGTAGAAAAATAACAATCATATTTTATTTATATTTTTTTCAAAGCAATTTTTGTTTTAAATTGCTGTTAATTATTTGTTAAAATCTAATTTTTATTATTTTGTAGTAATTAAAAAAGACCCAAAAGGTCTTTTTTAATTATGATAAGTTATATTATTTGAAATAATGAATTCAGTACCTCAATCATCTTTATACCATTTTAATATTACATATCCAGTTAGATTATAATTTATTTGTTCTAAAAATGTTTCAACTGTTTCATCGTCCAGACTTACATAATTTAAATTTTTTATGTATTTTACTTTTCAATCTATTGTTACTTCAAAGTTTTTCATAGTTTTATATCAAAGTATTTGTACTAAATCATTAGTAGTTATGTTTTTTGTTGCAGATATATTGTATTTTTCTTTGAATTTAAATATTTTTAATAAATTATAATTATTATTTTTATATTTTTCTGTAAGTTTTGATAAATTTGATTTTATAAGTGC
>CALMDL010000122.1 GCA_937864995.1 uncultured Candidatus Altimarinota bacterium
TTTTTACTTACATTTGAATTAATATCATATTCATAACTTGTGTATGAATTATCAGCATAGATTTGTTTAACGAGTCTGTTTAGTGAGTCGTATATAAATAATAATAGAAAATACTGAAAAATATTTTCTATTATTATTTTAAAAATCTTAAGAAGTCATTAAGATATATACTTTAAATCAATAATAGATATTTATAAGACTAATTATAATTGTAAAAATATATCAAAGTATTTCTTTTTTATATTTATATATGAAATGATGTATAAATATAAATATTCAATAATATAATATATAAGGTAATATAAAAAAGAAAATAGGATTTTTAAATATTAAATTTATATTATTAATTAATATATTAAAAATTATTCAAGGAATTAATTCTATAATTAAACCTATTTCATTGTAATTGCTATCAAGATATAAATATATAATTATAATAGACAATAATATTGGCAATATTATTGATATAATGATATTTATAATAAAATATTTTAATTTCGTTGTTTTCATATTTTTTTATTTATAATTTAAGTAATTTTTATCTCAATATCAACTTCACCACTCATTCCAAGGATTTACATCATATAATACGTGTTTTATTCAATTAGTATTATTTTCTGCTGGAAAAAAATTATAAGTTCATTCATTTTCTATAGAATAATCTATTTCTAATGTATCATACCTAAAAACAACTTCATTTTTTCAATCGGGAGAAACCCATTTTTGATTTTGTTTTCATTCAGGTACTCAATATTGATGATATTGTGACTTTGTATCAGATAATCTTTCCCATCATATATTTTTAGCTTCATCAATACTATTTGGTAAATTATTAGTATTATATTTATTTCTAGCATAATGTAATTCTCTTGCATAATCACGAGCTTTATTTAATTCATCTAATTTTTTTATTTGTTCTTGTTGAGATAAATTTACAAATCTTAAATCATAACTTCAAGGTAAAACTCAATATATTTCTTTTTTTAAATTATTTTTCACTT
>CALMDL010000123.1 GCA_937864995.1 uncultured Candidatus Altimarinota bacterium
ATCAGCCTGATTCATTGCACATCAAAATGTCTTTATAAAATATTTTCTCACTTATTATTTTAAATTATTAATTAAATAAAAAGACATTTTATTGTCTTTTTAATACAAATCTGAAGTTATTCTACTTTCTTCTGGTAAAACTTGATTCATATATTTACTTCCTTTTCTTTTATCATAAGTATTTTCAACAATTCCATCAATAGTTTCAAATGCAAATTGTCATATTCTCATACCAACATATAAAGCAATTGGTAATTCATTTATATTTGTCATTTCAAGAGTAATTGTCCCTTCAAAACCTGGATCTACAAATCAAGCAGTAGAATGAATTATCACTCATAATCTACCTAAACTACTTCTTCATTCGCATCTAGCAACCAAATCATATGGAATTTTTATTTTTTCCATAGTAACTCAAAGTACAAAATCACCTGGGTGAAGTACAAATTTATCTCAATCAACTAGTGTTATAGTTTCTATATGTTCTTTATCAAATCAAGTTCTAGAATCTATAACTGTTTGTCTTGATTTTCTATATATTTTAAAAGTAGTTCCTAATCTGAAATCTAAACTAGCAGGTCAAACTTGCTCATTTATATCATATCATCAATTTGAAATAACTTCTAATTCTCAAGATGCCAATTTTTGTTTAATTTTTGAATCAGATAAAATCATAATATAATTGTTATTTATTTAAAGTTCAAGATAAAGCTCAATTTAAAGTATTACTAACTTGATTTAAAGTATCTGCAGTAGTTTTAATTGCTTTTACTCATGTTTCTACTTGTGTTTTTGTTGTTTCAATTGATGTTTTTACTTCATTATAAGTACTAGCAGCTCAACTAAGTGTAGACCTTACTTCATCAATATTTCATTTTACTTCATTCACTCAATTCAATGCTTCTTTTGCTTTTATTTCCGCTTGAATTTTTGCCTGATCATATGTTTCTAAAAATTGTTCTTTTGAAGGAATATTTGTATATGTTGAGTCGGCTCCAGATTTCAAATCTCTAATTTTTTGATTAAATCAAGTAAATCAAAAACTATTTTCTATTTTATCTGCCAATGTTGGCGACATAAATATAGTTACTATATATAAAGTAATAATAATAACTATTATAAGTAATAATTTTTTTATCATAGATTAAAAATAAAAAAATAAAGTATATTTTTTAAAATATACTTTATTTTACATATAAATCAAGTGTTTTTATTCTGACTGAAATAAATCTGAAACAGATATATTTTCTTTTTTTAAATCTCTATTTAATTCAACTATAGATTTATCATTTATAAGTGATTGGCTATTCAAAATTTTGTTTGCATTGTTATTTTCAATAGTATTTTTTAACATCACAATTTGATCTTTACTTAAATTCATTTTAGTTAAATCAACTGACATAACTTCAGATTTAATTATAGTTTTTTTAGCACAATTAGCACAACACATTTCAAGAACTACTTTTTGTCATTCTATTCAGTTTAAATTTATATCTTTTTCATTAATTCAACTTGTACAATTTGTACATTTAAAA
>CALMDL010000124.1 GCA_937864995.1 uncultured Candidatus Altimarinota bacterium
AAAATAAAAGACTATTTAGTCTTTTATTTTTTTAAATTTTGCTATAAAAAATCATTCACTTTCATCACTTGGTAATATTCTAATAGTATTTTTAACTTCATTTTTAAAACTAGTTTCTCATACTTTTGTTACTCAATTACGGGCAAAATTATAATTTATATTTATATCTTCTAATTTTATATTTGGGAAATTACACAAGATCATATGACATATAGCTTCATTTTCTTCGTGAGAAATAGTACAAGTACTATAAGCCAATTCTCATCAAACTTTCAGTAGAGGTATTATACTTTGTATTATTTCTTTTTGAAGTTTATAATTTTTTTTAACTATATCTTGTGACCAATAAGCATAACTTCTTTCATTATTTATATTAAATTTTCATTCTGCACTACAAGGTAAATCTGCTATTATTTTATCAAAATAATTTAAATATTCGGGAAATGATTTTCCTATATTTCTAGCATCATTTTTAATTACTTCTACATTTTTACATCATTGTCTATTTATAGTAAATCTAAGTTTATCTATTCTTATAGCATTGTTATCATTTGCAATTATCTCTCAAGAATTTTTTAAAATTGCACTTGCTTGAGATGTTTTTCAACCAGGAGCTGCAGTTATATCAAGAATTTTATCATCTTCTTTTATACTAAGAATTTCTACTGGTATTTGACTAGATAAAGATTGTAAATAAATATGACCATTTTTAAATATATCTAGATCCCATAAATCTGATTCTTTAGCATCTTCTAATATGTAAGCATTTTTCAAAAACCCTACCTTTTTAAAATTTATCTTATTTTCTTTAAGTATTTTTTCTATTTCTGCATTACTACTTTTTAGGGTATTTACTCTAAAAGTAGTTTTTCTTTTATTTATACTAAATCATTTTTCAATTATTTTTATATCAGAAGGAGAATATATTTTTTCTAATTTTTCAATAAATTCTTTTTTTAATGTTTTTCTCATTTTTTTTTGTTTAATTTTTTAAAGAGGAGATTTAATATTTTTTATATTACTACTCATAACTTTTGTATAAATTTGTGTTGTTTTTATACTAGCATGTCAAAGTAAATCTTGAATATATCTTATATCTGTTCAGTTTTCAAGTAAATGAGTTGCAAAACTATGACGAAGCGAATGAAAAGTTGCTTCTTTTTTGATTCAGGATTTTTTTAGTGCTTCGCTAAATATTTTTTGTAATGTTCTTGTTGTAAGTTTTCAACCTCTCTCACTTTCTATAATGTAATCATTTTTGTCTTTATATAAAATAATCTTAGATATGTCTTGGATTAATTTTTCTGATAAAATAGTAATTCTATCTTTATTTCACTTAGCTCATTTTATATGAATAGATTTATTTTCTATATCAATATCTGTAACTTTTAAATCAATAACTTCTGAAACTCTTAATCAACTTCAATATGCTAATTTTAAAATAAGTTTATGTTTTATATTATATGTTTTTTCTATTAATATTAAAATTTCATTTTTAGTTAATACTATTGGAAGTTTTTTTGCTTCACGAGATAATTTTATATCAAAATCTAAGTTTATCTTTAATACATCTTTTGTAAAAAATTTTATTGCTTCTTTGTAGATATTTATTGTTTTAGGAGCTTTCTTTTTTTCTTGTAAATGAATTATAAAATCTATGATAGTTTCTTTTGAAATTTTTGAAATATCATATTTTATATATTTAAGAAAAAAACTAGTACATGTTGTATAAGTTTCAATTGTCTTTGATGAATAATTTCTATATTTTAGTTCTCTTTCAAGTTTCAATAAATAATCTTGATTAATATCCATAATAATTATAATAAAAAGTAATAATTATTTTAATGTAATTTGGTTCGTATTTTATCTATTTTAGAATAAAAGCAAATTAATTATTCGCATATAAATTAGTTAGGCGACATCTACTTTTTGTTTTAAACAATATCATCTTGAATACTGAAAGTCAGCAAAACCAAAAACTTTTTTTAGGGGGAAAAGAAAAATGTATTAAAAAATTTGCATTTTTTAATAAAAAAGAGTAAAATAGAAATGTCAATAAATTTTATTTTTTAATTTTTATAAATATGTGATTAATTAATTGAGTAAGAGAGTGAGAATGGGAATATTGAGACACGGTAGGAAAAATGAGTGATTTACCAAACAGATGACTTAAAATTATAGATACTTGAACTAAATTTTATAAGAATGAACTATGAGAAATATTAACCATTGATCCAAAAATGGAAGAGTTATATAGCTATTATTTTGCTTTATGAGATTATAAAGAAGCATTAAGTATTTGTATATCAGTGATTCAAAGAGAAGTAGAAAGAGAAATCTCAAAATGAGCACAAAGTTGATATAATCTAAAAACTTGAGCTTATAAAGTTAGTTTTGATACTGTTTCTACTCCTATTGCTTTAAAATGGAAACAAATAATTGAAGAAATTGAAGATATCGCATATTCAAAACTTGTAGAAAGTTGAAAAACGAAACAAGCTTTACAAGTTTGTATATCAATAATACAAGAAGAAGTAAAAAAAGAAAGATTAAATGCGGATGTATCTTATGAAGATTATAAAA
>CALMDL010000125.1 GCA_937864995.1 uncultured Candidatus Altimarinota bacterium
TGGAGAAACTCCAGTTTTTGAAATAGTTGTTTCTCAAGTACCAGCTGAAACTCAACCAAGCTCTATAGATAACTCTTCTCAAATAGCAGAATTTTCTTCTATTATTACCTCTTTAACTTCTTCTTTTTTAAAACAAGAAGTTAAAGTTAGTAATAAAATAGTAATTATAATTATTTTTTTCATAAATTAAATATATTTTTTAATAAAAGTCAAATTTATATTATTTACTTAAGGTTTTATAAATCAAGTACCTGTTGTAGTTGTTGTAGCTGTTGTTCATCAAGCAGCTACATTTGGAGCATTAGGTACTCATCATGGTATTGTTGTACCATCTCAACCTGTAGTTGTAGATTCAGAACTTCATTTTGGCCCTCAAGATCCACCTCATCTATTTAATAATGCTGCAGCAACAGGATTAATTCAAATTCATGATTCAATTCATTCTACAACTGCATAATTAGATGCTGCAGTATAATCTGAAGTAATTACTGATTCTACTTTTTGATTATCTCAATCAATTTCAAAAGCTGGATATGCAATTGCATATGTTGCATTTAAACAAACATTTCAAGCAACCATAGCACGAGCTTCTAAAAATTTTGTTTCCTTATCCTTACCATCTTGAAGTTTTAATCAAGGAACTTTTAAGTCTTCTAATTTTCATGATTTTAAAAATGAAATATAATCTTTTTCTTCTATCTTTTTATTATGTTTAGATAAAAATTCATTTAATTTTTTTACTTGATTTTTTATAGCCCTAGATTCATTAGATGAATTCAATAATCATTCAACAATTTCTTGTTTTCTTCTATCATCAGTTACAACTTGATATTTTTCAGAGATAGCAAATGATCAATCAACTACTGAAACTCTATGTAATGAAGATCTACTTTTTAATAAATTTTCTTTACTAGTATTATCTGCTGGAGTCATAAATTGAACAGATGTAATTTCTTGTCAAGCAAACACTTGAGAAACTTGAACAGATTTATATTCTCAATTAACTTTAAAATTTTCTTCTGAACTTGGTTTTGGAAATCAAGTTTTCTCAGCTAAAGCATTTTCTGCTTTTATTACACTTTGAGTTCTTACTTTATCAAAAGCTGGAGATCTTTCTCTTCTTGTTTCTTTACTTCAAGACATATAAGAATCCCAAATACTAAAACTTTTTAAATTATCTTTTAATAATTTTATATATGAAATAAATTCTTTATTATTTTTATATTGAGAAGAAAGAGAATCTAATTCTTTTTTTGTTGCTTCTAAATCTCATCTAGATATAGCTTTTGCTAATTTTCAAAAACTTACTCTATGTCATACAATATCATATAAAACTTGATCTAAGTTTTTTACAGATAAAACTTCTTTTCATTCACGAATATTTGTAACTGATGAAATACCTTGTTTTAGTAAAACTTCTCATTTTGCTCAACTTGAAGTTGAAGAACTTGGTGTTAAACTTAATACATAATAATCATTTCCTCTTCATCACACAAAAGAAAAATGGAAATCATATTTTGTATCTGAAGAAGATAAACTTTCTCTAGTTACTCATTCTGGTAATTTAATCTCTTTAATTGGAAAATCTCTATCATCTCAAGGTAATTTAATCATACTACCTTCTTCTGGTAATATATGTTCAAATTTATTTTCTTTTTTGTTAACTGAAATTCATACTCAATTTAAAATGTCTGAATTTAATTGAACCCTAGTTAAATCTCTTTCAATTTTTGCTTGTGCATCATTTAAAACAGTTGGTACATATTCAACTCAAATTTTATCTCTATGTGCTCAAATAAATAATAAACCTATTGTTGCTTTCCAATCTATTCATTGTCTTTTAACTCATTGAGATAAAATGAAATCTTGTATTAAAATTCATTGTACAATTTTTTTATCTTCTGGTTTATTTATATCTAAACCAAATTGTTTAGATAATTCTAATGTTTCTTTATATTTATCTTGAGTTAATCCATCTGGAAGAGTATCTGTTCAATCTAACTTTAGATCCAAAACAGAAGTAGCATATTTTGTAATATCTTCTTCAAATTTTCTAACATTTATAGTATCATCTTCACCTATACTAAAAGATAATCTTCTACCTGTAAATGCATCTTTAATAAAAGTAAGAAATTGTTTTAATTTTGATAATGGTTCACCTTCTTTTGATTTTTCAATTTTTTCAACTACTTCATTTCAATCATATTGTTTAACTTCACGAGAAACTGCAACTACTCATTGAGTTAAAACTAAAACTCAAGCAGATACTAATGCTCATATAGTATTTTGAATTCATGGACTTAATTTATCAATATTAGAAATTTGAATTTTTCTTTTTTCTAAAGGTAATTTCATAATTTCAGTTGAAAATGAATTTATATCTCATTTTAAAACTGAATATAATCAAGAATTTATACCTAAACTTGTCATAAATTGTAATGTTGATACTAATTTATCATGAAAAATTTTTGAATTTACTCAATCAATATTATCAATACTATATCAAACAACATTTTTATATATTGTTAATAATTTATCTTTATTTCAATTTGATAATTGTGATAATGCTGTTTTTAAAGATTTTTCATCTAAAACATTTTGATCATCTAAATCATTATCAGAATTTAAATCTGATAATAAATTTAAAGTTGTATTATAATCTGAATCTTTATTTTCAGGTGCTGAATTACCTAAAGTTATATTAACATGAGCGTCAGT
>CALMDL010000126.1 GCA_937864995.1 uncultured Candidatus Altimarinota bacterium
TGTATATTTTGTAAGTTCAAGTAACAAAAAAAATCTTTTGTGTGAAATAATAAAAGACAAAAAAATTAAAGCTATACTTGTTTTTACTCGTACAAAAAGATGAGCAGATGTAGTAGTAAAAGAATTAGCACATTTTTGAATTATTGCAGAAGCAATTCATGGTAACAAATCTCAAAATGCTCGTCAAAGAGCATTATCAAATTTTAAATCAGGTGAAACAAAAGTTTTGGTTGCTACAGATATAGCAGCTAGAGGTATAGATATAGATGATTTAGCATATATGGTTAATTATGATATATCAAATGAACCAGAAACATATGTTCATCGTATAGGTCGTACTTGAAGAGCTTGAAAAGAGGGAACTGCCTTTTCATTTTGTAATCAAGAAGAAGTAGAATATTTACTTGATATTCAAAAAATGCTTTGAAGAAAAATAGATGTTATAAAAGATCATGCATATCATATAGAAGTAGATGAAAGTATAAAAGCACCTAAAAAACAACTAAGAAATAGTAGACCAAGAGCAAGTAATGCTTCTAATAGACCAAAGAAAACATTTTCAAGACCAAATAATTGAAATAGAAATACTAATAAGAGGAAATAAAAACAATAAAATATAAGTTTGACAAAAAATAAATATTTTTTAATATACAAAAACTAAAAATAAATTTATTAGATAACATCTAAAAATATGGAACATTCAAATATTAATATTTGAACTGAGAGTTTTGAAAAAAAAAGTATATTTACAAATGAGTTAATTGAGCAAATGAAAAATTTTTGATTTAAGTCTACAGTTGAAGATATATTAAAATGAAATTATTGAGTTACCGATGCTGTTATTATTTGAAAAAAATTACAATTAGAAGTAATCTTAGAATTAATTAAAATTAATAAAGAATTTAAATCATCTAGTTTTAAGGGGATCTTTTCAAGTAAAAATTAATTTAAAAAAATACAATAAAAACACAATACAGAATGTATTGTGTTTTTTTGTTTCTCTTTTGGTACTCCCAAGGGGAATTGAACCCCTGTTTGGACCGTGAGAGGGTCCCGTCCTAGCCACTAGACGATGGGAGCTTGTAGAGTAGAGTTATTATAATAAAAACTTTTAAAAATCAATAAAATATTTTTATTTAAATATTTTTTGTATAAAATGTAATTATTAATTTTAATAATTATTGATGAAAAAAGTACTTATAAATTTGTCTAGATGATATAAAATGTATGATTATTATGATTTTGCATATAGAGATTTATATCAAAATTATGGAATCATTACTTATGTTTTTTTTGATAAAAATTTATCAAATGAAATAGTTAATTCAAATAAAGATGAGTATAAATTCTTTTTTTATGATTCAAAAGAAGATTTACTAAATC
>CALMDL010000127.1 GCA_937864995.1 uncultured Candidatus Altimarinota bacterium
TTCTACCTCGCTATCTTTTGTAATATTTGATATAAAATTTAGAATATCACTTTCTTGGTCTGGTTTATAAGTTAATCTTTTATCATTTTCAAATAAATCATCAATTTTATTTCTTAATTCAAATAAATTTTTACTGAAATTTAAATCATCTAATAAATCACTTATTTTATCTTTATAATCATCTCATACTTTTTCAATATACTTTCTATCTCATAATTTATCAAGAACTAATATACTCCAAAACTCTAACGCCTTTTCTTCAATTATTTCTTTAAACTCACTTAAAAAATCTTCCTTTCTTTGAATACTTAAATTATTCAAAACTATTTTACCACCTACTTCATCAATAATTCATTTTGATTTTAAAATATCAAAAGGTTTTATTATTTCTGACTTTAAAGCTTGATATCATTCTTTTAATTTTGTTTGTTCAATTTTTTTTTTATATAGTTTTGTTCATACCAACTATTAAAAGCTATCCAAAGCTTTAAAAATGATGAAAAATAATCTACATAAGCATACTTATACCATTCATTATGACTCATATTTTATCAATTTAATTTTTTAAAATTCTTATCCCTTCTAATCTGAAGGGTTTAATTTTTTAGTATATAAATTAACCTTTAACATAGATATTCTTTGAGATTTTGCAATTTCAGATAATCTTTCAAATCTTTCTTCTTTACTTAATTTTTGTTTTATAAATTCAGAATTAAAACTTTCTAAATTAGATATTATTGATATATCTATAATACTTGCACTATCTCTCATATTTTCAGTTTTTGCCAATTCAGGATTTTCTAATTCCCATTCTTTTGCTGTTTTTCAAAAAACTATTATGTTTAATAAATCTGCTTCTTCTGAATATGCAAATCTTTGTTTAAACTCTGATAAAGTTGGTATTAAATGAAGTTGTATAGCATCTGTTTGAAGTCTATAATTTATTTTTGCTAAATTTCTTTTTATATCCCATCATAATAACTTTCTTTCATTTTCTTCATCTTTTAACCTTTGAAATTCTTTTATTAAATAGTATTTAAATTCTGCTGAAATCCAACTTGCAAATTCAAATGCTATATCTTTATGGGCATAAGTTCAGCCATATCTTCAAGATTTAGATATTATTCAAATAGCATTTGTTGTTTCTATCCATTTTTGAGGACTTAAAACAAAAGCATTACTTCAAGCTTCATTTTTAAACTGGTCGAATTCTACCAGTTTAAAATTTTCATTGTTTATTCTTTCCCATAATCATAAAAACTCTATTGTATTTTTTGTTTTTAGCCAATTTTTAATAACATCTGCTGGGAACTCTTCATTTT
>CALMDL010000128.1 GCA_937864995.1 uncultured Candidatus Altimarinota bacterium
TTTGTTTATTTGTTTATTTGCAATGTCAGCATTTTTTTCTTGAAGTGAATTAGCATTAATGTCACTTTCTATACATAAAATAGATTCTTATGTAAAAGAATGAAGAATGTGAGCATCATCATTAAAAAAAGTTAGAAAAGATAGTGATAAACTACTTATTACTATACTTATTTGAAACAATTTAGTAAATACATTTACAGCATCAATAGCAACTACAATAGCTATATCTATTGCTAGAACTTCTTGAGCTTCTTTAAACGAAGCAACAGCAGTTTGAATCTCAACTTGAATTATTACTTTTTTGATATTATTATTTTGAGAAATAATTCCTAAAAGCATAGCTGTTAAAAATGCTACTAAAATAGCATTATTTGTAGCTCCAATATACAATTTTTTGATTTTTATATTATATCCATTAATAATAATAATTTGATTTATTGTAAAAATATTTTCAAAAGGATCACATGTTGAAACTATTTCAGAAGAAGAAATAGAAAGTTTTATAGATATGTGAAGAGATACTGGTTGAATTGATGATGATGAACATGAAAAAATAAAATCTATTCTTGATTTTGATGATACAACAGTAGAAGAAGTAATGACTCCAAGAGTAAAAATAGATGCTTTAGATATAGACACTACAGTTGGAGATGCTATGAATTATTATTTATCTCACACTCACTCTAGAATTCCTGTTTATACTGATACTATTGATAAGATTGATTATTATTTAACTGGTCGTGATTTAATTAGAGAATTAAATTATTGAAATAAAGATAAAAAATTAAGTGAAATAAAATTAAAAAAAGTATTAAAAGTACCACTTACACAATCAATTCAAAAATTATTTGAAACATTGCAATGAGCACATAGAACTATGTCTATAATCATAGATGAATATGGTTGAGTTTCAGGACTTGTAACTATGGAAGATATAATTGAACAAGTTTTTGGTGAAATAAGAGATGAAACAGATAAAGAAAGTGAAGAATTTATTAAAAATGGTAAAAATTCATTTATTGTTGAAAGCGATGTTTTAATAGAAGAGGTATTATATAAATTTGATTTAGAACTTTCTGATATTTGACTTGATGAAAAAGAATTTGATTGAGAAACTATAAGCTATGTAATAACTCATATTCTTGAATGATTTCCATCAAATTGAGAAATAATCAATTTTGATATTAAAAAAGAAGATGAAAAAGAAAAAGAAATACTTACTTTTAAAGTTATTGATATTGATAATGCAAGAATAGGAAAAATAGATGTAACAATTATAAAAAAAGAAATATTAGATTAATCTAATATTTCTTTTTTTAGTTGTTTTCTTATATCGTTATTATGAAATTTCAATAAATCATCATTGATTATAACTCAATATGGTTTTCATATTTGTTTAAAATGATTTAATGTTTTAGGTAATAGTAATTTTTTAATTGTTTTGTCCAATATACTTATTATTTT
Source organism: uncultured Candidatus Altimarinota bacterium (assembly GCA_937864995.1). Taxonomy (GTDB): domain Bacteria; phylum Patescibacteriota; class Gracilibacteria; order BD1-5; family UBA6164; genus JABWCI01. Next base: position 1,465 of record CALMDL010000128.1, read on the forward strand.
GTCTAATATTATTCAATTTTTTGTATTTTTTTTGTATTGTATAAATTTTTTATTTTCATTAATTACGTCTTTATATTCATTTATTTCTAGCCAATTTTTATTTATTTTTAAAAAAAAATCATATGTATCATCATAGTCTAATATAGGTTTCATATAGACTATCCAAAAATATAGATATATGTCATTTTCTATTTTCCAATCTTTAAAATTCATTCAATCAATAGTACTAAAAAAACTTAAACAAAATCTACCAGCATGATTTTTTTCATTTTTTCTTACTCATAATATTTGAAAAATAAAAGTAATTATAGCTCTATTTAACCACATACTATTTTTACTTGTAACAATGTATAAATCTATATCACTTTCACTATTTGCATTGTTCATAGCTAAACTATTTCATATCGATATCATTTTTAATCATGGAATCCATTTGATATAATTTATATATTTATATGTCTTTTTAAAGAAATCTTTTTCTATGTCACTTTGATTTTCTTTTATATCAAAATATTTTTTAAATTTTTCATGTATTTCTTTTGAAAATTTTTGTTTCATTATTTGTTTATTTCATTATAATTACTAAAATAATACCTTTATATATTAAAAATCAAGAGAAATGAAACATTTATGTGTAAATTGTAGTTATATTTATGATGAAGCAATTTGAGATAGTGGAGAGTGATTAGAAGCATGAACAAAAATAGAAGATATAACTTCTTGTCCAGTTTGTGATGAATATGATACTTTTCATTTTATAAGTGAAGAAATTTCTTATTTAGATGATAATCCAAGAGATAAATTTGATGTAGAACATTATATCCAAGTTAATCATATAGATGATACTTTTGAAGTAATTATAGGTTGAAATACTCATCCAATGTGAGACGATCATAGAATTGCTTGGGTTTGATTATTTGATGAATATGATGATTTAGTTGAAGAAAGATTTTTAAAAAGTGATGATGATAGTGTAGTTGTTTTTGATGATTATTGACTAACAGATTTTGAAGTAAGAATAAAATGCACGCAGCACAAATTATTTGCTAAAAAATTTGTATTATAATATATTTTGTGTTAATATATAATTGTAAAATATAGTAAAAAATAAGTTTTAATTATTTTATGAAATAAACGAAAACTGTGTGAGTCCCAATCTTTGATTGGTCCTTGTTTTTGAGTTTATTGAATAAATTTATTAAAACTAAAAATTTCTTTAGTTTATTTCTAGTATTTTATATGTTATTTAAGGGAAGTCTCTTAAAATATATTGTATAAAAACTAATAAAAAATAAATATGGAACTAAAAGTATTTGAAATACTAGTTGATAAAAATAATTTAAAAGGCCCTTGAGTCTTTGAACATATTTTGATTATACTTCATAGAGTTTTTGAAGATTTCCAAAAAACTACTCTATTTAAACAATCTGATAATCAAGTTGCTTTTTCTTTTGAAATTACAAAAGTAGCTAATAGAATCAGGTTTTTTATAGTGTCTCCAAAAAAATATGCCAATTTTTTATCAAATCAAATATATGCTCATTATAGTAATGTAGAAATAGTAGAAGTATGAGATTATTTAAAATCAATTCCTAACTCAAAAATTCAAGTTTGAAAAATTGGATTAAAAAAACATAGTTATTTTCCAATAAAGAGTTTTACTGAACTTCAAGAAGAAGCAAGTAAAGATATGGTTGATCCGTTTTCAAGTATTACATCATCATTATCTAAAACAGGTAAATATACACTAAATACTTTTCAAGTAAATTTTACACCTGTAAAAGATGGTACTTGGAAAGAAGATAGTGATAAAATAATCAAAATTATTACATCAAAATCTCCAGATTTTATTAAAAAAATACTTTTAAGTAGGTATTTTATTATTTTAAAAATTTTGGTTTTTCCTTTTATTTTTCTTTGAAAATTAATTTCACTTTTTACAAAAAAAGATGATGAAGAATCATCAACTCCAATAGAAAGTGATGATAATGAAGAATGAGTTAATAAATTTTTAAAAAATAAATTAAGTCTTTCAGGATATAAAACAAGTATAAATATAATTCATGCTTGAGAAGAATATGTAGAATGAAGAGCAACTATTAGAGAAATTTATTCAACTTTATGAGTTTTTTCATATTTTGGATTAAATTCATTTTCTTTAAAAGAAATTATCACAAGTGATGATGAAATATCAAATGTAAAAAATAGAATAGTTTCTTGAAATGATATACTTTCTACAAATGAATTATCAGGACTTGTTCATTTACCTACAAGTTATGTAAAAACTCCTCAAATAAATTGGGTTTCTTCTCGTGCTTTTGAACCACCTTCAAATTTACCAATTATAGATCCAGATTTAAATGATGGTACTTCTGTAGAAAATGATTTAACTCCTATTTGAAAAACAAATTTTAGATGAACTAATATGAGTTTTGGTATAGGTCCAAATGATAGAAGAAGACATATGTATATCTTGTGAAAAACAGGTATGTGAAAATCTACTCTTTTAGAAAATATGATTATTGATGATATAAGAAAAGGTAGATGAGTTGCTGTAATTGATCCACATGGAGATTTAGCCGAAGCTGTAATTGGTTTTATACCAAAATCTAGAACAAATCAAACTATTATTTTTGATCCAAGTGACACTTCTTGGCCTATTGCATTTAATATGCTTGAAGACATAAGTCCAGAACATAGACCACTTGTAGCATCATGACTTGTATGAATATTTAAAAAAATATTTTGAGATTCTTGGTGACCAAGACTTGAACATATACTTAGAAATACAATATTAGCATTACTTGAATATCCAAACTCAACACTTATTTCTATACCACTTATGCTAACAAGAGAAGTATTTAGAAATAAAGTTGTTTCAAAGATAAAAGATCCAGTTGTAAAAAATTTTTGGACATGAGAGTTTGCAAAAATGGCTCCAAATCAAAGAAGTGAAGCAGTTTGACCAATACTTAATAAAGTATGACAATTTCTTTCTAGTTCTATATTGAGAAATGTTTTATGACAACCAAAAAATAGTTTTTCTCTAAGATGGGCTATGGATAACCATAAAATAGTTATAGTAAATCTTTCAAAATGAAAAATAGGTGAAGATGCATCTGCAC
>CALMDL010000129.1 GCA_937864995.1 uncultured Candidatus Altimarinota bacterium
TTTTTATAGTTTAAATATTTATTTTTTAAAGATTCTCTAGTTTTTGGACCATAAAATCAAGCTCAAACATCTCATACATTTTTAACAAGTCATTCGCTTAATTGAAAATTATAAATACTATCAGTAATATCATTATAATTTCATGTTAGTTCACCATTATAAAGTGATAATTCTTTTAAAATAGATTGTAATTTTTTAGTATTTTCAATTCATGATAATGGTAAATTAAAAATCCCTAGCTCATCATTTTCTTTTTTTACTTCAGCATTAATAACTACTGGAGTTTGTTTTATTTCTTGATTAACTTCGAGTTGATTAACTTCGAGTTGTTTAACTTCAACTTTTATTTCTTGTTTCACCTCAACTTTTTGTGTTTTTAAATCGTCAAATTCTCCATTTAGATATGCTTTTTTAAATTTATCTCTAGTTATATTTCCCCAATATCATGCTCAAGCATCATTTTTTGAAGATAATATTTCATTATCAATTTGAAAATTATAAACAATAGAAATAATTTCATCATTATAAACTCAATTTAATTCTCAAGCATATAAACCTAAATCTTTAAAAAATTGTTGTAATTTTTTAACTTTTACTGAATCAGAATCAATTCAAAGAGAATATGTAAAAACATCTTCCTTTGGTTTTAATCATGAAGTAGTCCAATTTGGAGATAATAATTTAGTATAATCAAGAGTTACATCAGAACTTGAATCTACTATATTTCATTTAACAGTTCTTTTTCCCCAATATAAAGCTCTTTGTAATCATTCATCACCATAACCAACCCAAACATCCAATCTATCATGGCTATACCCTCTATTTCAAGCTGTAACAATAGCTCATCATCTATCTGATATTTCTCAAACACCAAGTCATTCTAAATAAACTTTTGTTCAAAAAGCATAAGTTTTTGGTCAAGCAAGCATACCTGAAAATACTCATTTTCAAGAAGCTCATCTAATTCAAGCTCAATTTAATCTAATTTCAGCTTCATAATTACCTGTTAAATAATGTTTTTGATTTGGTAGTGGCGAATAATAAGCTGTAACTACAAAATAGCCAGTATCTGACATAGCCTCAACATTTTGAGGAATAAATCCAACTATAATAAGCAATAAAGTAATTAAAGATAATAATTTTTTCATTAAATAATTGTTAATAACACTAAAATAATATAATAAATTTTATCATATTAAATTAATGACAACAAAAAATAAGCCTTGACCAGGCTTATTTTTATAGTATATCTCTAAAATATATTAATTCACTTTTCTTTTTTTGATTATTTATAGTTTTTACAGATCTATCAATTGTTAAAATAAGAGATTTTTTAAATTTACTTATTTTTAAATCATCTCATTTATATTTTTTTTCTAATAGTATCTCTAATTTTGCTTTAAGAGCATCTAATTTTGCTTTTTCTAGAAGAGAAAGTTCACTTAAGGCTCAAGCTTCTATATATTTTTCAATAAATATTCAATCTCATGAAATTCAAAAGTTTTTTCTAAATACTGCATATGTTTTTTCTCAAAAAAATCATGCTTCTTCATCATATTCACTTTCAATAACTCAATTCTCTAATTGATATTTTATAAGTATATTTTTTATTTTTAAATAATCTCAATCTATAGCTCAGTTATAAATTCAAGTTTCTTTTAATAACTCTTGTAATTTTTTCACACTATTATCTTCAGGTTTTTCAGCATCTACAACTAGTCATCTATATTTTGTAACTGGAGATTCATCAAATTCTATAGTTATTTTTTGATTATTATCAACAACATATCATTTTACTTTTCTAGTTCCCCATTTTAAAGCTCTTTGTAGTCACTCGTCACCATATCACATCCAAACATCTATTCTATCATATTCATGTCATCTTTCTCAAGCATTTACTATCGCTCATCATCTATCCTCAACACTTCAAATTCACATTCATTCTAAATATATTTTTGTACCAAATGCATAATTTCTTGGAGCAGCCATTAATCAAGAAAAAACCTCTTTTCAACTAGCTGTATGTTTTCATTCTCAATTTAATCTAACATCTCATTCATAAGATCAAGTAGTATATTTTTGTTGTCATGGAACTGGTGAATAATATGCAGTTACATAAAAATATCTTTCATCTAAAGATGGTTCATCTATTTTTAAATAAGTTTCTTTTAATTTTAAAAATTTTTCTCAATACTCTTTTTCAAGTGCTTCAATTGTTTTATTTCAAAAATATCAAGCTCAATGATCATCATCTTCAAAAATAATTCATGCTTTGGTTTTTTACACTCCAACTCTCCGTAACTGTA
>CALMDL010000130.1 GCA_937864995.1 uncultured Candidatus Altimarinota bacterium
ATATCTAAATAATTAAAATATGGATAATATAAAATCAAATATAAAATTTTACTATGTTGTTCAATTTTTGTCAGCTTGTATATTTACGACAGCAATATGGTCATTTTTTTTAACATCATTTAATACTTTTTCTTTTAGTATAGCAACTTTTTTGATTATACTTTCTTGAATTATTAGTTTTTTATTTGAAGCTCCTTCGTGATATTTAGCTGATAAATATGGTAGAAAAAAAGTTTATTTACTTTGAACTATTTTTATATTAATATCATTTTTATTATGGTTATTTACTAAAGATATATATATTTTTATTATTTCATCCATATTAAATTGAATTTGATTTGCAATTACTTCTTGAAATTTAGAAGCAATAATACATGATAATTTAGTATTAAATTGAAAAGAAGAGGAGTTTAAAAATATTCAATCAAATTGATATACTTATTTGTTTTTATGAAGAGCTTTTTCATCTTTTTTTGCATGATATTTATTTGTAATTAATCCATTTTATCCAGTATATGCTAGTATATTTTCTTATCTTATTATAATTTTCCTTTTATTTTTTATAAATGATAAGTGACAAGAAAAAGAAAAAAATAATAACATGAAAGAGCATATATTTTCTTGATTAAAATATATACATAACGATAAAATTATATTAAACATAATATTGATTTTAGTTTTTGTATCTTCATTTTGAAATATTTTTTGGTTTACTTATCAGCCTTATTTTAAGCAAATTTGATTTAGTATAGAAAATATATGAATATTATTTTCTATTACTTGATTATTATCTTGAATTTGAGCTTTTTTGATAAAAAAACTTCAAGATAAATATCAATCAAATTATATATTATTTTTAATAGTAATCTTACTTTTTATATCTACTTTATCATTTATTAGTTTTAATTATTATTTATCAATATTATGATTAATAATAATATCAATCATGTTTTGATTTATAATGAGTTTTTGAAATACAATTTTATTAAAAAAATCTCCTAAAAATTTAAAATCAACCATATTATCACTTTTTTCACTTTTTATGACTTTATGATATTCGGTTTTTTCACTTTCATCAGGTGTTATTTATGATATATTATGATTAAAGTTTTTATATTTATTAAATTTAATTTTTGTAATTTGTTTATTGTTTTACAGCTTTTTAAATCTAAATAATTAAAATATGAAAATTATTTTTTTAATACCACCAAGTGAAGCAAAACTAAGCTATTCCTTTTATACAAAAGAAGAGCTTAGTTTT
>CALMDL010000131.1 GCA_937864995.1 uncultured Candidatus Altimarinota bacterium
GATTCTCTAAAACTAGGATCTATACTAATCAAAGTTTCTTTAAATTCTCTATATTTCTCTGGATCTTTTTTTCTTAATTCAGTAGCTACTTCATAAAATGAATCTTTGTTTTTTAAAGTATTAATAACATTATCAAATTCTCATTTTTTTAGCATTTCTTTTATATCTTTACCATTTTTTCACTCTAATTCAACTCAAGATAAAATTTGTTCAAGATTTTTAAATAAAGGCTCTTTTGCTTTATATACTTCTTGTACATTACTTTGTACTTCTTGTACATTACTTTGTACTTCTTGTAGACTTATTCTTTCGACTATATCATTCTTTGAATAAATAACATCATTATCTTTTTTAATATTTTCTAATACAGAATTAATTAAATTCTCATTTTTTCAAAATTTTGAAAATAGCATATTAATTATCTCATCTTTCTCTTCTTGTTTTAATCATATTTCAAATCAATCTAAAAAATTATCCATTTTTTCACTTTGACTAATGATATCTAAATTATCTGATGGTTTTTTAAATTCTTTTGGTTCTGAAACACCTGTCTTAACAACAGGAGATTGATTTTCAAAATTATTTCAGTGTTCTAAAGACATAAAAAAAAATTATAGTATCTAAACTATAATATTTTATCATACTTATTTTTTCTAAGCAACTTTTTTGTCCAATTCACTTAATCTAGATTTTAATATATCTAATCTATATAAAAGTGATTTTCTTGTAGTATCATTTTTTTCTGTTTTTAATTGTATTTCTATTTTTTTTATCTCATCATTTAAATATTTTCTAGCTTCTCTTGGGTCAAGCATAGCTAATATTTGAATCATTTTATTATAATCTCCTGTTTCTTTTGCTAAGTCTTCTTTCCCTTTTGCTAAGTCTTCTTTCCCTTTTGCTAAGTCAAATTGAACTTTACAATTATTTTCTTTTTGAATTAAATCTCTTTGTTCTGGTTTTAAATCTTTTTTTGATACTCCGTAAGTTGCAGGAGTATCTATTGCTCAGTTTTTATTAAAATCACATTGTTTTAATAAATCACTTGCTTGAACTGATGTTGAAAGACCAACAGCAAGTACTGCTGCTGCTAGTGTAACTCTAGTTTTATTTATTAATCCTGAGCTTTGCTCTTGTCATTCAAGAGCACCTTCTTTTTTACTTAAATCTGCCATTTTTATGCAAATTAAATTATAAACACTATTATTATAATATCTTTTCCCTTTATTGTCAAAATAAAAAAGTAAAAAAATTTCTTTTTTTACTTTTTATGATTATATTTGGGTTCTTTTTTTTGTTTTTTAAAATAAAATTATAAAGCTTCTAGAAATATCCAGGGGTCTTAGGGGGTGAGATAGTGATTACTTGCCGTAAGAGATAAAACCTAGCTAGCTAGTTCGAAAACCCCTAAAACTTTTGCTACCTTTTGGTTACAAAAGTAGGAA
>CALMDL010000132.1 GCA_937864995.1 uncultured Candidatus Altimarinota bacterium
TTTTATGATTATATTTGGGTTCTTTTTTTGTTTTTTTAAATAATTAAGAAAAAAATTGCAATATAACACTCAATGCGAATTTACATCTGTTTTGTGTTCATTGTGGATTTTTAAGGCGACATCAGCCTTAAAGACTTTTGGTACCTTTTGGTCACAAAAGTACATACTATTTTTTAACAGCAGGTGTTTGATTCTCAAAATTATTTCAAAACTTTTCGAACATAAAAAAATATTATAGAATATAATACATTCTATAATATTTTATCATACTTATTTTTTCTATGCAACTTTTCTGTCTAGGTCTTTCAATCTATCTTTTAAAAGTGATAATCTATTTAAAAGAAGTTTTCTTACTACTTCATTTTTTTCAGTTTTTAATTGTGTTTCAATTCTTTTAATTTCATCATTTATAACTTTTTTTGCTTCATTTGGATCAAGCATAGCAAGTATTTGAACCATTTTACTATAGTCTTCATCTAATTTTTTTGCATTTGATTCTTTTTTTGCTAAGTCTTCTTTCCCTTTTGCTAAGTCATAATCCATTTTACAATCTTGTTCTTTTTTTACTATTTCTCTGATTTTTGGATCTGCAGTTCTAAACTCTGCTCTTGTTTTTATTCCATACATTTCTGCTGTATCTACAAAACCATTTTTATTAAAATCACATTGTTTTAATAAATCACTTGCTTGAACTGATGTTGAAAGACCAACAGCAAGTACTGCTGCTGCTAGTGTAACTCTAGTTTTATTTATTAATCCTGAGCTTTGCTCTTGTCATTCAAGAGCACCTTCTTTTTTACTTAAATCTGCCATTTTTATGCAAATTAAATTATAAACACTATTATTATAATATCTTTTCCCTTTATTGTCAAAATAAAAAAGTAAAAAAATTTCTTTTTTTACTTTTTATGATTATATTTGGGTTCTTTTTTTGTTTTTTAAAACTATATTAATTCTTTATGTAACAAATTAATTGCAGTATTTAATTCTTTTGAATTTATACCAAAAACTATTGCTCTTTCCATTATTCATTGAGAAACCATTTCTATATTTATTCATCATTTTGAAAGTGCTGTTGCTGCTTTTCAAAGTGTTCATTTACTATGATATAAATTTTGTCATACACAAAAAACAAGTGCTTTATTTTTTTCATATTTAACAAAATTTTCATAACCATCTTCTTGTATATCAAGTGATGCTCTTATTTTCAAAGTCATTTCATCAAGTTTTTTTTGTGATAATCATGAATCAATAGTAAAACTAAGTTCTGTTTCACTTGTAGATATTATATCAACAGATGCATATTCTTTTACTATTGAAAATACTTGTGATAAGATTCATTCACCTGCCATTTTTCAAGAACTAATAGAAAAAAATGTAACTCATAATCTACCTCATATAAACTCAACCCCACTTGATTCAGTATTTTTTAATTTGCTTATAAGAGTACCTTTACTATCTGAAAATGGATCAAAAAGTCTTACTTTTATTCATGCTTCTTGAAGTTCTTTTCTAAGTACTTGATTGTGTAAAAGTTTAGCTTGTGCTCATCTAATACCTGTTATTTCTTTTGCAGTTAAATAATCGATTTGTTCAATCAATTTAGTTTTTTTTCATTTTACAACTCTAGGATCACTACTAAGCATACCTTTAACTGATTTTTGAATTTCAAGAGTAATATCATAACCTAATCTAGATAATCATACAGAAGTCATTGCAGCTGTTGCATCACTATATCATCTTCAAATTGCATTTTCTATACCATTTGCAAATTATGGAATATATCATGGTAATACTGGAATTTTTTTATCTTTTAATACTTCTTCAACTCTTGATGCAATATCTCTTGATAATACATCAAAAAGCTCTGCTTCTTTTAAATCTTCACTATTTTCTGGAACAACTCATTTTAAATCTACAAACTTAGCATTTATTCAATTTAAAGTAATTATTTGTTCATGTACATATGCTGATAATTCTTCTCAAAATCAAATAATAGAAACAAGTCATTTTTCTGTACTTATACTATAATCATTTTCTTTTGAAGGAGTTAATTTAGCTTGATTTTGATATCAATAAAAAATAGCATAAAGTAATTCTTGAAATACTTTATTAATATAATCTTTTAATTCACTAGTATTTATTGATAGTTTTTCATCAATTATGGCAAAATGAAAATCTCTTATTTCCATAAGTTTAAGTTTTGTTTCTCAAAAACTTGCTCTTGCTCTAATTAATTCTCAGATTTCTATAAGTTTATCTGTAGTATTGAAATCACTTGATCTAATAGCAGAAACAACAACAGCTTGTTTAATTCAATGAACATAATCTTCAAATACATTATGTGGGCTTTTTACAAGTTCTGCTGCATTTTCTCATCCCCATTTTTTAACACTTAAACTTTCAGACATAAAAAATAAATAACATATAAAATTAAATATATTAATAATGAAAAAATATATTTTGTCAAAAATACATAAAAAAATCCGCAAAATGCGGATTTTTTTATAATGCAATTATTTGTGTTTCATCACTTGATCTTGATTTCAATTCATATCATCAAGCTTCAAGAGTTTTATCAGATAATACAATTCTATATGGTATACCAAGTAAATCAGCATCACTAGCCTTTTGTCCAAATCAAACTTTTTCTCTATCATCAATAATTACTTCTTTTCATTCATTTTCAAATTTTTTAGCTAAAATTTTTGCTTTTTCTAAGTTATCTCACATAACAATTATATAATGTGTTGCTGGAGCTATATTTTCTGGCCAAACTAATCATTTATCATCCATAAAATATTCTGCAATTACTCACATAACTCTAGAAATACCTATACCATAACATCACATATAAATTTCTTTTGCTTTTCAATCTGAATCAGTGTATTTCATATCAAAAGCCTCTGTAAATCTAGTCATAAGTGGAAATATATTACCTACTTCACAAGCTTTTTCAACTATATGGTTTTTACTATTACATTTACTACAAGAAAATCCATTTACTAAATCTACTATTTCTTTATTGTGTGCTGTTTTACAATCATTACAAATATATATTTCATCCTCTCAAATACTTAAGACAGTTTGATATTCATGAGAATTAAGAGTTGTAAAATCTCAACCAGAAGCCAATGTTTCATAAGTATCTTTTCCAAGTCCTAATCTATCAAATATTTTTTTATATACAATTTTTACTTCATCATAATAAGCAAGTAAATTTTCTTCACTTTTATGAAAACTATATAAATCTTTCATCAAAAATTCTCTACCTCTAAGTAATCATGATTTTGCTCTTTTTTCATTTCTAAATTTATTTTGAATTTGATAAACTCAAAATTCTAAATCTTTATATGATTGAA
>CALMDL010000133.1 GCA_937864995.1 uncultured Candidatus Altimarinota bacterium
TTTATTTCTATGTGATTCAAAGTTGAAGATGGACCTCAAGTAGAAAATGAAAGACTAAACTTTGATATGCTAAATATTCCTGATAATCATCCTGCAAGAGACGTTTGGGATACATTTTGGATATCTGATGATATAAACAAAGATTTACAATCATGAGAAAAAGTGCTTTTAAGAACTCATACAAGTCCAGTTCAAATAAGAGAAATGCTTAAATGAAAATTACCTATAAAAATAATTGTTCCAGGTAGAGTATTTAGATACGAACAAGAAGATGCTCGTCATACTTGTAATTTCTACCAATTAGAATGACTTGTTGTTTGAGAAAAAGTTACTTTTTGAGATTTAAAAGGTACTCTTGAAACAGCTATGAAAAAACTTCTTTGAGAAAAAACAACTCTTAGATTTAGACCAAGTATATTTCCATTTACTGAACCTAGTGCTGAAATAGATGTAAGTTGTCAAATATGTTCTGGAACTTGAGAAAAAAATGGAAAATCTTGTAGTATGTGTTCTGGTAGCTGATGGGTAGAATTACTTGGTGCTTGAATGGTTCATCCTAAAGTATTGTCATGAGCTTGAATTGATCCAGAAATTTACTCAGGTTTTGCCTTTGGTATGTGAATAGATAGGATTGCTGCTCAAAGATTTGGAGTAAATTCTAGTCGTATGTTTTACCAAGGAAAATTGAAATTAAATGAACAATTTTAGAAAAAAGAAGTTTTTACTTCTTTTTTTCTTGCTAAAAAAAAAGTATAAATTATATTATAGACATTAAATCATAACTTTTAAAATATGTTTTTAAATGAACTTAAAAATTTTTCTCGCTCAAATTGGTGGATTTATTTATTACTTGCTGTTGCTTTAGTTATAGTTTATATAACTTGAAAATGAAATATGCTTGAAATTATAATACTTTTTCTAGCAAATTTTTTATGAAATTTGTTTATAATGGCTATGCAAGCAAATTATACATCAAACAACAATAAAGTTTGAGCAATTTATCATATATCATCTGTAATTGTATTTACAATTTTATCTTTTTATTCAGCAATAAAACTTTGACAATCTCAATATATAATATGGCAAATTTGTTATATATTAGCTGCATTAAAAGCATTTTCATTTTATAACTTCTGAAAAGAAATTAAATTTTTAAATGCATGAAGTATTTGAGTTTTAAATATTTTACTTGTTAGTATTTTTGTATATTTTGCTTGAAAACAAATAGATTTATGATTATTTAATCTAAATTTCAATGTGGAATTATGAACAATACTTATGGCTCTTGGTTTTTCTTTTGTTACATCATGACTTGTTAGTATAAATGACACTAGAAGATATTGGTTAAATATAATTTGAGTTTTAGGAATTGTTGCCTGATCTTGAATATTGCTTGTATTATCATATATAAATTGAAATATTGATTGAATTTCTTTATGATATTTCATACTTACTTCTACTGTTTTAGTATACTATATTAAATTACTTCCAAAATATTTAAAATGCAAGAATACTTAATTACATTTTTATCTTCTATACTACTTTCATTATTTTTTATAAAAACATTTAAAAAATTATTTTATAAAATTGGTATTTTAGATAACCCTAAAAAATATAAATTAACAAGAGATCCAATTCCATATAGTATGTGAGTTGTGTTTTTTATAAGTTTTTTTATACTTAGTTATTTTTTTGTAGAATATAATTATAAATTATGACTAATATGGTTATTTTGATTTATAATAACTCTTATAAGTTTTATAGATGATAGATTAAATGTAAGTCCAAAAATAAGATTATTAATACAAATAATAATATGAGCAGTTATATGAATAACTTCAATTAAAATTGGTTATATAAGTAATATTTTTTGATGAATAATTGATCTAGAAACATATAATTTTACTATACTAAACCATACTATATATCTAATTCCTCTTATATTTACTATTATTTGGTATGTATTTATATTTAATGCGTTAAATTGGTCTGATTGAATACAGTGAAATACTTCATGATTATCTCTAATTTCTTTTTTAATTCTTTTTCTTTTATGATTTATACTTTTTTGAAAAGATAATTATGAATGATGAATTGAAAATGCAGAATTTATAATGAGTATAAGTATAATACTTGTTTGAATAATCCTTCCTTTTTGGTATTTTGACTTCAATGAAAAAATACTTATGTGAGATAGCTGAACTATGTTTTTATGATTTATGTTAGCTACTCTTGCTATAATTGCTGGTTGAAAAATAGCAACAGTTTTGGTTGTTTTTTGAATATATAGCGTAGATGCTATTTATGTAATTATAAAAAGAATATTAAATAATAAATCTCCTCTTGCTTGAGATTTTACACATTTACATCATAGACTTTTGGATATATGACTTACAAAAAAACAAGTTTTAGTATCACTATATAGTTTATCTTTTTTCTTTTGATTAACAGCACTATTTCTTGATAAATCAGGAAAAATAATAGTTTTTGCAATAATAGTTATAGTTGTAATATTTATAAACAAAATAATGGAAACTTTAATTTTAAAAACATGAAAAAGAAAAAAATAGCTTTTACAATGATTGAATTATTAGTTGTTGTTTCAATTATTTCTATTATATCAATTACATCTATAAATTGATTTTTTAATTTTTTACAAAATAAAGAATTAGTTTTAAAGGCAAATGAAATAAGTCTTTATATTGATAATCTTGATAAAAAAATTAAAAATCATGAGATATATGACTATAATGTAATAATTGATAGCTCTTTAAATAATTCATTTATAATTTATGAAAATATTTATGATACAAATCAAAATATAATATTAAATTATAATGTAGCTAATAATCAATGAACTATTAATTTAATATGACTAGCTTGAGAGTTATGGAATTTAATAATATATAAAGAAAAAAAACTATATTTTAGTGATAATTTAATATCAAATTCCTCAAATATAAATTTTGAAGAAGCTTATAATTATAAAATTTTATCTACTCTTTCATGAGCAACTCAAATAAATAAACTAAATTCAATTGATTTAATTAGATTTGATAAAGAATCTTCAATATTAAAATTGATAAAAATATCAGAAAATATTTGAACAAATGATTTATGAAAAATAGAAATTAAAAATATATGATGAAAAAAAGAGTTTTATAACTCTTGAACTCTCTTAAATAAAAATGAAATTTATCTTTACTTTGAAAACAAGTGAAAAGAAAATTATTTAAAATTAACTAAGTAAAATAATGAGAATCTGATTTTTTTGAACAGGGGAATTTTCTAAAAATATTTTAAAAGATATTTTGGAAAATACTAATATAGAAGTTGTATTAAGTGTTAGTCAACAAGATAAACCAGTATGAAGAAAACAAGAATTAATACCAACTGAAGTAAAACAATTAAGTATAGAAAAAAATATCCCTTTACTACAACCTGAAAAACTAAAAAATAACATAGATTTTTTAAATCATTTAAAAAGTTTAAATCTAGATTTTATAGTTGTTGTTGCATATTGAAAAATAATTCCAAAAGAAATACTTGAGATTCCAAAATATTGATGCATAAATATACACGGTTCAATTTTACCAAAATATAGATGAGCAAGTCCAATTCAAGAGTCAATTAAAATGTGAGATACAAAAACATGATTAACAATTATGTATATGTCTGAATGAATGGATGAATGAGATATATTGGCAATAAAAGAAGTAGATATAGACATTTTAGACAATACACTAGATATATTCAAAAAATTTGAAAATATATGAGTTCCATTACTAACTCAAACATTAAATAAAATTGTTTCGTGAGATACAGAACCTATAAAACAAATAGAAGAAAATGCAACTTATTGTTCCAAAATAGACAAAAAAGATGGTCAAATAATATGGAAAGATGAAACAGCAAAACAAATATATGATAAATTTAAAGCATATACTCCTTGGCCATGAATTTATAGTTATTATAATGATAAAAAAATATCTTTTGAAGGTTGTTTTTATTATGAAATTGACTTAAGTGATGACGAAGAACTTATTCCTGGAGATGTTATTGAAATAGAAAATGAGCACTATGATGAAAGAAATCCAACAAGTAAAAATAAAGAAATTTGAGTAATTTGTAAAAGGTGAATTTTCATAATTAAACAAGTAAAACTTGAATGAAAAAAAACAATGGATATAAATACATTTATAAATTGATACAGAGAATTTATTAATTATACATTTAATTAAAATTTATGATAAACATTGCACTAAATACTTTTAAAGAAATTATAAGAAACAAATACTTATACATGATAGTATTTTTCTGATTAATTTTTATAGCGTTCTCTATAATTCTTTGAAAACTTACTATATGAGAAGACTCTAAAATAATTGTTGATTTTTGATTGGCGATGATTGAGATTTTTTGACTTTTATGAGTTTTATTTGTATGAAGTCAATTATTATTTAAAGAAGTAGAATGAAAAACTATATTTTTAATTTTAAGTAAACCAATCAAAAGATATGAATTCATTTTAGGAAAAATATTATGATTTTCTATGACTATATTTTTGATAACTATTTTTCAATCATTATTATTTTTAATAGTATTATTTATAAAAGATATAAACATAGACAGCTTGATAATTTGGTCAATTATAAACATATTTTTTAAGCTAGAAATAATGCTTTCTATAGTTTTTTTCTTGTCTAGTTTTATGTCAAATATGATAGTTGTTGCAACTTCATTTATGATATATTTTGCTTCACATTCTTTTTCTACAATATTAGACTTAGTAAATAGAGCTTGAAATGTTTTTGTTATTAATTTTGTAAAATTATTACAATTAATATTTCCTCCATTTGAAGCATTAAATACAAAAGATATTATTTGAAATTTTTCTAATTTTCCATTTTCTTATTTTGCTTTAAATTCATTTTATTCAATTATTTATTTTTGTATTATTATATATTTTACAGTTATAATATTTTCTAGAAAAAAATTTGAAAATTAAAATATGAAGAAAATAGATTTAAAAAATTATTGATTAAAAATATGATTAAAATCAAGCCAATTAGATATTATAATTCAAAATGAATTAAATATATCTAAAAGTGGCTTGTTTTTGGTTGAAGAAATAGATGAAAAAATATCAGAAAATATAGTAAAAAAATTTAAAAGGCTTCAAGATTGAGAACCATTAGAATATATAATAAAAAATGCAGAATTTTATAATTTAGATTTTTATGTAGATAATAGAGTATTAATACCTAGAAACGATACAGAAATAATGGTAGAAATAGCTATAAAACAAATAAATAATTTAAATGATGTTTTACTTATTGATGTATGAACTTGAAGTAGTTGTATACCAATATCTATAAATAAAAATTGTAAAGATATAAATGAGACTCTTGCTATTGATATTTCTTTAGATGCCTTAGAAGTAAGTAAAACAAATATTAAAAATCATAATTTGAAATGAAAAATATCTCAAATTAATTCTGATTTATTAACTACAATATTAAAAAATAAATTTTCTCATAAAAATTTAGTAATTACTGCAAACTTACCCTATATAAAAAATAATGATTTTGAAAATATGTCAAAAGAGACAATTATATATGAACCAAATATTGCTCTTTTTTGATGAATAGATACATGATTTGAATTATATGAAAAACTTATAAAACAAATTATTACTTTAAAAAATAACAATAATTTTGAAAATATCATTTTATTTATAGAAATTTGATTTGATCAAGAATTATATTCTAAAAATTATTTAAATGAACTTTGATTTAAATTTGAATATTTTAAAGATAATAATCAAATAAATAGATGTATAAAAATTGTTTTTTAATATATTTATGATAAAATAAAGTTAATTATTTATTTAATTAAAATATGGGTTTAGAAGATTTTAGTCCAGAAATAGAATCATCTGAATGAATCTGAAAATCAAATGAAGCTATTAGCGAAGTTTCTGAAAAAGTAAAAGAATCTTCAAAAAAAGCTGCAGCTTGAGTAAAAAGAACTAAACAAGATGAACAAAAAGCCAAAAAATATGATTTTTTATTGGCTTGATTTTTGGTGAAAATTATTGTTGATAAAAAATATGACTTTATTTTAGAAGAGTTATTTAAAGTAATCAATCAATCATACCCTTCAAATTTTGTATTATGAATATTGTCACTTATAAATATTGATATATCAAATAAAATCAGAGAAAACATAAATAAAGAATTGATAAATTTTTCATATAAATCAAAAGAAATTAAAGAATTTGATGATACAAATATAGATTTGGATATAAAAAATAGAATTAATTATTGGATAGAAGATATTATTGATAGTGTAACAATTGAATATTCTTCAATCCAAACATTAAAAATAATTAATTTACTAGAAAATGACAAAGAAATAATTGTAAATTATATTGCAAATATAATGTTTTTCTTTCTTAAATCTGTAAATATAAGCATAACTAAAAATAAAGCATTAAACATCTCTGATTTTATAATTTCAGAGACTCTAAAATCAATCAAAAAATTAAATATTGAAGAAGTTTAAATTAAAGAAAAATCAAGCTAATTAAATTTGACTTCTAACAAGTATTGAGTAAAATCCCGGCACAAAACAAGAAAATGTCCATTAATATAATTTAATAAATTTTATTAATGGATTATATTTGCGTTTCTTATATTATTTTTAAATTTTAATATTTTTATAATGGCTAAAGTTACTCCATTAAACAAGATTAGAAATATAGGTATTATTGCCCATATCGATGCAGGTAAAACTACTTGTACTGAAAGAATCCTATATTACACTGGTAAAATACATAAAATTGGTGAAACTCACAATGGTGAAGGTACAATGGACTGGATGGAACAAGAAAAAGAAAGAGGTATTACAATTACTTCTGCTGCAACTACTACATTCTGGAAAGATCACCAAATAAACATTATTGATACTCCAGGTCACGTTGACTTTACAATTGAAGTTGAAAGATCTCTTAGAGTACTTGATGGTTGAGTTGCTGTATTTGATGGTTCTCAATGAGTTGAACCTCAATCAGAAACTGTATGGAAACAAGCTGATAAATACAATGTTCCAAGAATCGCATTTGTAAATAAAATGGATAAAATGGGTTGAGATTTTGAAATGTCAGTTAGAACAATTAAACAAAGATTAGCTGGAGACAAAGTTATTCCTATTCAATATCCTATTGGACAAGCTGAAACTTTTGAAGGTATCGTTGATTTAATTCTTATGAAAGCATTTCATTTTGAATGAAGCTCATGAGAAAAAATTACTGAAATTGAAATTCCTGCTTCTGTTTTAGAAAGATGTAATGAATTAAGAGAAGAAATGGTTGAAAAAATTGCTTCTCAAGATGATGCATTAATGGAAAAATATTTTGAAGTTGGTGAATTAACTGTTGAAGAATTAAAAAAAGGTTTAAGAAAAGCTGTTATTAACAATCAATTATACCCTGTAGTTTGTGGATCTGCTCTACAAAATATTTGAGTACAAATGGTTATTGACTCTGCTGTTGAATTTTTACCAAGTCCAGTTGATGTTAATGAAGCACAAATTGACTGTAAAGATGTTGATAGCGGTGAAGTATTTAAAAAAATTGCTGTTGCAAATGATTCTTCATTAGCTGCAATCGCATTTAAAATAATGACTGACCCATTTGTAGGTAAATTAGTATTTACTAGAGTTTATGCTGGTACATTAAAATCTGGTTCATATGTTTACAATGCTACAACTGGTAATAAAGAAAGAGTTTGAAGACTACTTCAAATGCATGCTAATAACAGAGTTGAAATTGAAGAAATTTCTGCTTGAAATATTGGTGCAATCGTATGATTAAAAGATACAAAAACTTGAGATACTCTTTGTGATGTTAATGATAAATTCTTAGTTGAGTCTATTGAATTCCCAGAACCAGTTATCTCAATCTCAGTTGAACCAAAATCAAAAGCTGACCAAGAAAAAATGGGTATGGCTTTAAATAAATTAGCTGAAGAAGATCCATCTTTCAGAGTTAAAACTGATGAAGAAACTTCTCAAACAATCATTTCTGGTATGGGTGAATTACACTTAGATATCATTGTTGATAGAATGAGAAGAGAATTTAAAGTTGAATGTAATGTTGGTGCTCCACAAGTATCTTATAGAGAAACAATTAAAACTCTTGCTAAAGATGTTGAACATAAATATAGTAAACAAACTTGAGGTAGAGGTCAATATGGTCACGTTATTATTACGTTTGAACCATATAGAGAAATGGATGAAGAAGATATTAAAGCTGGTGCAAAAGAAAAACCTACTAATAAATTTTTAAATAAAGTTGTTGGTTGAACTATCCCTAAAGAATATATTCCTGGTGTTCAAAAAGGTTTAAATGAAGCATATAACAGAGGGTTTATCGCTGGATACCCAATGGTTGATATTAAAGCAAGTTTAACATTTGGTTCTTACCATGATGTAGACTCAAGTGAATTATCATTTAAATTAGCTGCATCTAAAGCATTTCAAGAAGCATGTAGAAGAGCTCAAGCTGTTTTACTTGAACCAATAATGAAAGTTGAAGTTAATACTCCTGAAGAATACATGGGTGATGTTATCGGACAATTAAACAGTAAAAGAGGTAGAATTGAAGAAATGGGAAACAGAGGTATGGCAAAAATCATTACTGCTTTCGTTCCATTATCTGAAATGTTTGGTTACATGACTGACTTAAGATCTGCTTCTCAAGGTAGAGCAACTTACGCTATGGAATTTGATCATTATGAAGAAGTTCCTACTAACGTAGCTGCAAAAATTAGAGAAGAAAGAGGATTTAAATTATCTGATGATGAATAATAAAAAAACTATACTTTTAAGTATAGTTTTTTTATTGCATTATCTCAAAAATAAGTAAAATAATGTTGCTTAAAAAATTTAAGCAACTAAATTAAAATCAAAATTTTTTAATAAAGTTTCCAAAAGTAAATCTTTAAATTAAATAATTTTCACTAAAATCAAAATATTATATATGTAAAAAACAAAATTTTACATATTTTTAAAGATACTATAAGTATACTATATTTAATAATTCAAAATAAATGTATTTAGAAATAATAATCTCAGCTATTTTATGAATAGCTGTTAGTAGTGTGTTTTTTTTCGTATGGGAAAACAAAAAAACACTTAAAGCAAATGACAAAGCTTCAAAATTAATAAAAGAAGCTGAAGAAAAAGCACATAAAATGGTGGAAGAATCTAAAAAAGAAAGTGCTGAAATAATGTCAAAAGCAGAAAAAATTGAAGAAAGAATTCTAGAAAAAGAAGAAAAAATTGAAGCAAAACTAGAAATTCTTGAAGAAAAACAAGAAAAAATAATGCAAAAAGAAGATATTATTAAAGAAAAAGAAGAAAAAATTGAAGACTTAAAAATTGAATTAGAATGAAAACTTGCTGAAATTGCAAAATTAACAGAAAATGAAGCTCGTGAACTATTTTTGAAAAAAATATGAGATAAATATGAAGATGATGCTAAATCGTTAATTATAAAACATAAGAAAAAAATAGAAGATAATAAAAAAGAAATATCTCGTGATATTATTTTAAAATCTATTCAACAATATGCTTGAGATGTTACAAGTGAAGTAACAACAACAATAATACCTATTCCTAGCGATGATATAAAAGGTAAACTTATTGGTAAAGAAGGTAGAAATATTACTACTTTTGAAAGAGCCGCTTGAGTTGCTTTAATTATTGATGATACTCCTGATAGCGTATTTATATCTGCATTTGACTTATACAGAAGATATATAGCTAAAAAATCCCTAGAAAAATTAATTGAGGATGGTAGAATACAACCTGCAAGAATTGAAGAAGTTGTATTAAAAACAGAAGAAGAAGCAGATATTTTATTAAAAGAACTAGGAAATAAAGTGCTTGATGAACTAGGTATTACAAATTTACCTGATGAAATAATTCCTGTTATTTGAAAACTTAGATTTAGAACTAGTTATGGTCAAAATATAATTAAACATTCTAAAGAAGTAGCATTAATTGCAGAATCTTTAGCGCATGAATTATGAGCAGATCCTATGCTTTGTAAAATTGGTTGATTACTACATGATATAGGTAAAGCTCTTGATCAAGAATTTGAATGAACTCATCCAGAAATTGGTTGAATACTTGCAAGAAAATACAAAATTCATCCTAAAGTTGTTGATATGATTGAAAATCATCATTGAGAACAATTTAGTATTAGTTTAGAAGCTGCTATTGTACAAGTAGCTGATGCAATAAGCTCTGTTAGACCATGAGCTAGAAGAGAAGTTATTGAAGATTACATAAAAAGAGTACAAGAAATGGAAGCATTGGTTACTAGTTTTTCATGAGTAAATAAAGCATTTGCATTATCTGCTGGTAGAGAAATAAGAGTATTTGTTGATGCAAAAACTGTATCAGATGTTCATGCAGCTCAATTAGCTCGTGAAATTGCTGATAATATACAAGAAAAATTAAGTTATCCTTGAGAAGTAAAAGTTAATCTTATAAGAGAATTAAGGGTAATTGAAGTAGCAAAATAATTAATTAATAAAAATGGAAAGAACATTAGTAATTTTAAAACCTTCTATTCCAGATAAAGAATTTTGAGAAAATATAATAATATCTAGAGAATATTTTAAAAAAATATTTGAAAGAATTGTTAGAATGAAATGATTTAAAATTGAAAAAAGAAAAGAAGAAAACCTTAATTTAGAAACTGCTCAAAAACACTATGAAGAAAAAAAAGAGCATCCTCTTTTTAATTCTGTAATAGAATATATAACTTGAGATGTATGTGAGATATTGTCTATAAGTTGAGAAAACTCTATATCTGAAATAAGAAAAATTGCTCTCAAAATGAGAGATAAATATATATGAAATAATTCTAAATTGTACAATATGATTCATGCTTCAGATTCAGTTTATGAATCAGAAAGAGAGCATAAAATACACTTTAGTTAAACAAAAAAATGCAAAGCAAAAAATACTTTGCATTTTTTTGTTTTGCATATAAAATAGTTCATATTTTATAAATATAAATTACTAAAAGTGTATCCATTTATAGAACCATTTTCTTGAATTTTAATTTATACTTTTTGATTAACAATTACCATATGCTTCTTTATGTTCATATGGATGTTAAGAAAATTGTCAGTTAGATTCTCTTTTGATTTTCTTATATTTAAGAAAAATTTAATTTGGTATTTTTTATCTATATTTTTCTTTTCTAGATTATTTTATGTAATTTCTAGATGGAATGATTTAAAACATATAGAAAATCCAATAGAATTTTTTATAATGAATGATTATAATTTTTCATTAATGTGAGCATTATTCTGATTTTTTGTGGTATTTTTTATACTTATAAAAATAAGAAATGAAAAATTGGATAACTTTATAAACTGAATTGTATTATCTTTTCTTTTTGTGCTTCCAATTTGATTTTTTTGATCGCTATTATGATGACAAGTTTATTGAAAAGAAACTTTTTACTGAATAGAAATAATGTATAATCATCCTTTCACTCCTGTTCCTTTCAAAGTTCCAGTTTTTCCTTTACCTATAATATATTCATTATTATTTTTTATATTATTTTCTGCATTATATATACTTTCAATGTATGTAAAGTTTAAAAATATTTTAGGATATTTATGAATGATGATATTTTCTTGTATAATATTTATTTTTGAATTTTTTAGTTGAAAATACTGAATTTTCAAAGATACAATTCACTTAAATTTATCACAAATTTGTGCAATTATTATTTTTATATTTTGTTTTATAAACTTAAAAAAAATATATAAAGAAGATTCTAAAGATAAAACTTTAATAAACATAAATGAATAAACAAATTATAGCTATATATTTTTGAATATTTTATATTTTATGAATATTTATAAATAATTTAGTTCAAAATTTAATTACATCTCTCCTAGTACTACTATTTTTAGTAGTGCTTTTTTTATTGTTGTTTTTAAAAATTAAAAAACATATATTAATATTTTTATTTTGTTTTTTATGATTTTTTTTATGATCATATATATCAAGTTTAAATATAGAAAAAATAAATAAAAATAATGAGTTTTTAAATAATTTTAAAAATAAAGTAACTTTTGAAGTAGAAATATTAAATATTTCAAAAATAAGCGATTCAAATATTATTTATATAGTTAGAGTCAAAAAAATAAATAAAATCATTTTAAACGCAAATATTTTAGCTGAAATTTATATAAACTGAAATCATAAAATTGATAATTGAGAAAATATAAAATTTGAATCAAAAATATATAATTTTGAAAATTTTAATTGATTTAACTACAAAAAATTTAATTTAAGTAAAAATATATATTTTAAAACATATGTATATAATTATGAGAAAATTTCAAAAAATAAATTAAATATATTTTATAAAAAAATATATTTAATAAGAGAAAATATAATCAATATAATAAATAACATTTATACAAAAGAGGAAGCTATTTTTTTGTCTTGAATATTGATTTGAGCAAGAGAAGATTTATCTATTGAGTTAAAAAAAAATTTCAACAATTCATGACTTACACATTTAATTGCTGTTTCATGATTTAATATAACTATAATAATAATATTTTTTTCAAATATAATAAAAATATTTCCCACTAGTATAAAAATAATAATTATGTCATTATTAATTATTATTTTTACTATTCTAGTTTGAGCATGAGCAGCAATAATAAGAGCAGCAATAATGTGAATAATTTGATTTATTGTAGTAAATTACTGAAGAAAATGAAATACTCTAGTAATACTAATATTAACATTATCCTTAATGATTACATTTTCACCATTAAGTTTAAATTATGATGTATCTTTACAATTGAGCTTTCTTGCTGTTTTATGAATAATATATTTTCAAAAAAAAATTGAAAATATATTCTCATTTTTACCAAATATATTTGAAATTAAAACTGCTTTTTGTTTAACTATTTCTGCAATAATATTGACTTTACCTATAATGATTTTTAATTTTTGACAAATATCAATTATAGCACCAATTAGCAATATACTAGTAATATGGACAATACCACTGTCTATGTTTTTTTGATTTTTGTCTATTATATTTTATCAAATAAATAATATTATTTGAATAGTTATTTGATATATTGCACGGGTATTTTTAAAATGGGATATTATGATTGTAAATTTATTATGAAATAATAGTTTTTCAAATATAAAATATGATTTTTGAATTTATAAATATTATTATGAAATAATTTATTTTATTATAATAATATTCATAATAATATGGTCAAAAAAAGATAGTACAGATTAATCCGTACTATCTTTTTTTCATCATTCTGAAACAATATCAGCTTCTCATCAAGCCAAAGATTCAACTTCAGCCTCAAATCAATCTATTTCTTTTCATTCTTCAATTATTTTTGCTTTTTCATTTTCTAAATTATCAATTGTTTCTTTTCTTTTTACTTCATCAACAATATTTTCTGCTTCACTTATTTGTTTAACTATGTCTTTTGCTTGTTCAATAAGATTATTTTTTTTCTTATTAATTTCTTCTTTTGATCTTTTTCATCATAAAATTGCATCTCTTTTTAAATCTTCTTTATATAAATCTTTTAAAAGTTTATATTTTTTATTCAAACTTTTTTCTCATTTTATTTCACTTATAAGTGGTCAATTTTGTTTTTTAAAATCATCTGATCAATTTTTTAATATTGAATTCATAGTTGTATCCATTGAGCTTGATAAATCTCTTTGTTTATTTTCTGTTCAATCAGAATTATTTACAGATACATAGTTATCAGCAAGCATTAACTCAAGTCAACCAACTCACTTATCTAAATCTATATCTAATCATTTACAATCTTTTGAAAACTCTGTTTTATCAAAATTTTCTTCTGTTGTTTTTTCTTTTTTATCAAATGTTTTAACTATACTTTCTCTTACTTTACCATCAGATAAACCATTCACTACCTTCATTAAAACATCTAATCATTCATCATTTTTTGCACTATCCAATTTTTTTGTTGTTTCTGTAAAAGTAGTTTCATCTATATGTCACGATGAAAATAAATTTTTTAATGTTGGAAAATATGGTGAATCTGAATCCAACTTTTCAACATCTATTTCGCTATCATCATTTTTTTCATTTACTCATTTTTCACTTTGAGTAGCAATATTTTGTTCTGGTTTTTCTACTTGTTCATTACTTCAACTAGCATTTGTTTTTGGTTTTACTCAATATAATTCATTCATTAATTGTGCTTTTTGGTCTGATAAAGGTACTTTTAAAGGAGCAGAATAATCCATATTATCTTGCTCTCTTTTATCCTTTTCTCATAATTTAGGTTCAGGTGGCATATTTTTGAATTGATCCAATGGTGGCATAATATTTTTATATAAAAAAATAACTACTTATATTTTATCATATAAATAGTCATTTTTGCAAATTTTTACTAATCTTCGAATCAAGGAGCTAATTTAAGAGCAAAATTTGTTGCTTGTTCATAAACATGTGCTATTTCAAATAGCCTTTCTTCTGTTAATCTAGGAGTTAAAATATGTAATCATACTGGTAATAACTCTTTTTCATCATCTTCACTTTCTGCAAATCATGCTGGAACACTTACCCCAGGTAATCAAGCAAGACTAGCAGGTATAGTATATGCATCCGATAAATACATCTTAACTGGATCGTTTATTTTTTCTCAAGCTTTCCATGCAACATTAGGAGAAACTGGACTAATAATCGCATCAACCTCTTGAAATGCTTTATTAAAATCTTCTATAATAAGAGTTCTGATTTGAGTTGCTTTTTTAAAATAAGCATCATAAAATCAAGCAGATAATACATAACTTCATAAAATAATTCTTCTTTTAGCTTCATCTCAAAATCATTCTGATCTATTATTTATAAATAATTCATCAGTTGAAGAATAATCTTGTGTAGAACTATGTCAAAATCTAAGTCAATCATATCTAGATAAATTTGTAGAAACTTCTGCTGGCATTATTATGTAATAAGTTGCAATAGCATATTTTGTCATTGGTAAACTTACTTCTTTTATTTCAGCTCAAAGTTCCTTTAATTTTATAATTGCTTCTTCTATTCTATTTCTAACTCATTCATCTAATCATTCTTCAAAATACTCTTTTGGTACTCAGATTTTATATCATTTAAGATCTTTTTTATTCCATATTTCTGGATTAATTAAATCCTTTCATGGTAATGATGTATTTTCTTTACTATCATATCCATTCATAATTTCATATAAAAGTGCAGAATCTTTAACGGTTTTAGTAAGTGTTCAAGGACAATCTAAACTTGAAGCCATAGCCATAACTCAATATCTACTATTTCTTCAATAACTTGGTTTAAATCAAACTATATTACACATACTAGCAGGTTGTCTTATACTTCATCAAGTATCTGTTCATAATGCAGCAGGAGCTAGTCATGCAGCTACAGCAGCAGCTGATCATCAACTTGAACCTCATGGAATTCTAGAAGTTCACCATGGATTTAATGATTTTTTAAATGCAGATGATTCTGTTGTTGATCACATAGCAAATTCATCCATTGCAACCTTTCAAAGTGAACTAACTCAAGCTTGTACTAAATTTTCAATAACTGTCGCATTATATGGTGGTTTAAAATCTGCTAATATTTTTGACGATGCCGTAGTTGGAACTCAAATTTCACAAAAAATATCTTTTACAGCAATTGGAGCTCACATTAATGCTCAATCAACTGAATTTAGTCAATTTTTGTTTACAAAATTATATGCTTGTATTTTATTATCATATTTTTCAATTCTATTTAAAAAATATGAAAAAACTTCTTCTCTAGTTTTTTCACCAGATTTTATTTTCTTTATAATTTCTTCTAAACTTAATTCTCTTAAACTCATAAACATTTCTTAATAATTAATTTTTTTTAGTATAATCATTTTTTATAAATTTTAAAATAATTTGTAACAAAAAAAGAGTGAATTAATTCACTCTTTTTTAAAATTATCTAACTTCTTTAAGTCTAGCTGCTTTACCAGTAAGATCTTTAATAAATTTAATAGATTTTCTTCTAACTTTAAATTGTCTTAATACTTCAATTTTTTCAATACCAGGTGAGTGAATTGCAAAAACTTTTTCAACACCAAAAGCACCGATTTTTCTTCTAACTGTAATAGTTTTTTCAAGTTCTGATTTACCAGCAGTTTTAATAACTAACCCTTTAAATTTTTGAACTCTATCTTTATTTCATTCACTAATTAATTGGTGAACTTCAACTTCCATACCAGTTCTAATTTCTGGTCTACCTTCTTGTACAAAAGATGATTGAATTTGTTTTATTAATGCAGAATTTGTCATGTCATTATTTTTAAAAAATATAAAATTCCTTTTGAAATTTCGCATATCATATATAAAAATAATTTAAAAGCAAGTTTTATTTTAAAAAATGCAAATATTTTACAAAAATTATAATATATGTTAAAATTAATGAAATATTTAAAATTATTAACTAAAAAATACTAAAATGGACTTCGCAAAATTAAAAAATAAATTAATAGAAACTAAAAATAAGGCTGTAGAATCATCTGCAAAAGCACTTTGAAACTCTATGTTTACTATTAAATCTATTGAAGAATTAAATAATACAATATCTAAATCAAAACAAACTACTTTTACAAATAAAGAAACATGAGAAACTAAAACATATATAAAAAATTCTTTTGTATTATTTTGAGACGAAAATTCTGACTTTTTTAAAGAATCATTAATTACATTTCCAGTTTTAGCAACAAAAGCATTTTCACAAAATATTACACTAAAATTAGCAAAAACAAATATAGAAAACTTAAAGCTAGAAGATTATAATATAAAGGAAATTCCTAGTTTAGTTGTATTTGAAAACGAAAAAGTTAAAACTGTTATTGCTTGAAAAGAAAATATTTTAAAACTTGTAAAATCTACAAATTTAGATATAAATGGTGAAATAGAAAAAATTTAAATAATT
Organism: uncultured Candidatus Altimarinota bacterium; assembly: GCA_937864995.1. Lineage (GTDB taxonomy): Bacteria > Patescibacteriota > Gracilibacteria > BD1-5 > UBA6164 > JABWCI01. The sequence continues at coordinate 17,069 of CALMDL010000133.1, forward strand.
AATTTAAAACACTATGACACTTACTATTTTAGAAATACTTTACATAGTACTTATAGTCTTTTCATCAATAATATGAACACTTTTGGTTCTTATTTTGATAAGAGTTTTAAAAATATTATGACCAGTTATGGAAATACTTGAAGTATACAACAAAATAAAAAGTATTTTTTCAGCTTATGCATCTATTCCTGATAAAATCAAAGAATATGCAGTTGATTTTTTAAAAAATAAAAATAATAATGAAT
>CALMDL010000134.1 GCA_937864995.1 uncultured Candidatus Altimarinota bacterium
TTGTTTACGAAACACATAAATTAAAAAAGTCAGAAATATATGACTTTTTTATTTATGCTCCACACGATTGAGTAGATCAATCTTGGCTTGATATAATAAAACAAAATCTAAGAGAAAATGATTTTGAAGATGAAACTATTATGGATTATATCATTCATGAATCAGATTTGGGTTCTTGAATAATTTCCAAAGGTATTTATGAATATATCAAAACAAGATTTCCAAATCTTAATGTTTGTCTTATAATATGACAAGTTCCAAGAGCTTTTTGTGATTTTAATCGTTCTATTGAAAATGCTTGTCCAAAAATATTAAAAACAGATTATTTTTTGGATATGTATAAAGATTCTATTTCTCAAATAGAAAAAATAGTAGAAAATTCAGCTTGTTGAATACATATTCACACAATGTGTTGAAGAGAAAATGATTTTCCTTGGATATTTCATGAAAATATAAAAAATAAAGATTTGATAGAATTTTTAGAAAAATCATATTCTTGAGAAGAAAGAAGAGAAAATTTTTTAACTTCAAATAAAGCTTGAGATTATTATTCTTGCAAGATGCTCGATAGAGAATTGAGATGAGTTTTTGATAGTGCCAAAATCCCTTTTTATGAAAACAAGTCTTATTCATTAGAAGATAAATATCAAGTTACTAGCTTGATACAAAAAGTTCCGTCTTCATTTATAGAAGTTTTGAAATCAAATATAGCAACTCAAGATACAAAAGATTTTACAAATAATTCTAAAATAGTTTTAGATGATGTAAAAGTAAAAAGATATATCGGATTACTTAGTGAAGTTATAGAAAATTTTTTAATTAAAAAATATTATTAATATGACACTTTGACTTTTTATAGGTAGATTAAATCCTCCTCATATATGACATATAGCTATAATTGATAAAGCTCTTCTTGAAAATGAAAAAGTTCTAGTTCTTATCTGAACAAAAGAAGATAGAGATCAAAATAATCCTCTTAGTTTTACAGAAATAAAAGATATACTTCTTTTAAAATATAAAGATAACAAAAAATTAGAAATTTTGGAACTTAGAGATGATAGAAGTGATTTGATTTGGATTTACAATATTTATAAAATACTTTTTGAAAAATGACGAGGTATAAATGACATAAGTCTATATGCTTGAGATTTTAAAAATGATAGTGCTTATACTATTATAAAAAAACACGAAAGTCATTTTAATAATTTTAAGTTTAATTATATAGAACAATCAAGAGAAAGCTCTTTTTTAAATTATAATTGACAAAAAATTGCAATTAGTGCTACAAATCTTAGACAAGCATTAAGAAACAAAGATTATGATTTGGTAAATATACTTTGTGATGAAAAGATGGTAGAAAAAATCAAAAATCATTTTTAAGCCCTAAAATT
>CALMDL010000135.1 GCA_937864995.1 uncultured Candidatus Altimarinota bacterium
AATTGAAAAATTAAAACAAAAAAAATCGATATATGATATAGAAACTGATGAAACTGCAATTTGAAAAGAAATTTGATTAACAAAAGATTGATTTATAAAAATATGAGCTATAAAAATGGCAAATAAAAATTATGATGAATTAGCAGAAGACTTTAAATTCGTAAAAAAACATTATTGAGATTTATTAATTGTTGATGAATTTGAAGAAAGTAAAAAAATAAAAAAGAAAAATATATTTAAAATATTTAGAAATTATTTAAATATATAAAAAAATGAAACCTGCAGGTTTCATTTTTTTATGGCTTTACTTTTTGTATTTTATTTATAAAATGCAGCACATAATTATATAAATATTTGTTTTTAAAAGATATGGAATTAAATAAAATTAGAAATTTTTGTATTATAGCACATATAGATCATGGTAAATCTACTCTTGCTGATAGATTACTTGAAATCACATGAACTATAGATAAAAGAGATATGAAAAATGGGCAAATGCTTGATACTATGGAACTTGAACAAGAAAGATGAATTACAATTAAACTTACTCCTGTTCGTATGAATTGGAAAGGTTATCAAATGAATATAATTGATACTCCAGGGCATGTAGATTTTCAATATGAAGTAAGTAGAAGTTTGGCATCTGTTGAAGGTGCTCTTTTAATAGTTGATGCAACTCAATGAATAGAAGCTCAAACTTTGAGCAATGTTTATATGGCAATAGAAAATAATTTAGATATTATTCCAGTTATAAACAAGATAGATTTACCAGCTGCAGATGTAGATAAAGTAAGTGAAGAAATTATAAATTTGCTTGGTTGTAAAAAAGAAGAAATCATTCCTATTTCAGCTAAAACATGATTAAATGTAGAAACAGTTTTAGATGCTGTTATTGAAAGAATTGGGCAACCAAAAGTTTATAATAATCAAGCTGATCATAGTAAAGAAGAATTAAAAGCTTTGGTTTTTGATAGTCAATATGATACTTATAGATGAGTAGTTTCATATGTAAAAGTATTTAGTTGAGAGATTAAAAAAGGGGATAGTTTAACTTTTTTAAATTCAAAGAAAAAAATTGAAGCACTAGATGTAGGTTATTTTTCTCCAAAATATGTAAGTGATAAAAAAATAGAAAATGGTACTATTTGATATGTAGTTACTGGTTTAAAAACTATTAGAGATGCAAAAGTAGGGGATACATTATGGAAACCAGAGATGGTTGAATGACCAAAAGCAAAAGCAGAAGATGCAAATGCAATTGAATGATTTTGAGAAGCAAAACCATTTATATATGCAGGTATTTATGCTATGGATTCTACAGAATATCCATTACTTAAAGATTCTATTGAAAAGCTTATATTAAATGATTCAGCACTTAGTGTTGAACCAAGTGTTTCACAAGCATTGTGACATGGTTATAGATGTGGTTTTTTAGGATTATTACACCTAGATATTGTAAAAGAAAGACTATTTAGAGAATTTGATATGGATGTTATAATGACTGCACCTCAAGTTACTTATAGACTTAAATTTTATTGAGATAAAAGTAGTGAATACTCTAGATTTTTTCCTGAAGTATTTGAAATATTGGATAAAAAATATACATATGTTTATATTTCAAATCCAGAAGATTTACCAGATAGAGAAAAATATTTAACTATTGAAGAACCAATAGCAAAAGTAGAGATAATTACTCCAAATGCATATGTATGAAATCTTATGCAATTGAGTCAAGAAAGAAGATGAATTTTTAAAAATCAACAGTTTATTGATAGAGATAGAGTAATGCTTACTTATGAATTACCTATGAATGAGTTAATTTGAGATTTTTATGATGAAATTAAGTCACTTTCAAGTTGATATGCATCACTTAATTATGAATTTATTAAATTTAAGGAAGATGATATGGTAAAACTTGAAATAGTTATTGCAGATGAAAAAGTTGAAGCACTTTCTTTTATATGTCATAGAGAACAAGCTCATTACATGTGATGAAAAATTTGTGCAAAATTAAAAGAAACTATTCCAAGAGCACTTTTTGCAATTAAAATTCAGGCAACAGTTTGAGCAAAAATAGTTGCTCGTGAAGATTTGTCTGCTCTAAGAAAAGATGTAACTGCTAAACTTTATGGTTGAGATATAACAAGAAAAAAGAAACTTCTTGAAAATCAAAAGAAGTGAAAGAAAAAAATGAAACAATTTGGTAAAGTAAGTCTTCCAAGTGAAGCTTTTGTTAATTTATTAAAAAAATAGTAGACAAACTCTACTATTTTTTTATATTTAAAATAATTAACAATTATTTTAAAATATGTTTACTAAATTTTTAAAGAGCATTTCTAGAAATAATGTGGTTTTACTTAAACCACTTATGAAAAATAATATCATGCAGAATCCTGTAATTTTTTGATATTCTAAAATTGTAGATTTAAAAGATTATAGATATATCTATTTATGAAATCTTTATGCTCAAAAAGCAAAACTTCAAAAAATACTTAATAGAATTGAAAAAAATAAATCAAAATTAGAATTAGTTCACTATGAAATTTTAAAAAAAGAAATAAAATTTATTTACAAAAAAATTGATTTTTTAAAAAATGTTTATGATTTTGAAGCAAATAAAATAGATAGTAAATATAAAATTTCTTATCCAGAATTTGATTATGATTATTATAATAAAATATTTTTTTGAGTAACAAAAAGAGATATACAAAAAGATGTTATTATTACACCTCAAGAAGAAAATAATCAAATTATAACAAAAAAACAATTATTAGAACTTTTAGCATTTTCAGCACTAAAAGTACCATGATTAAAATATAAATTTGGGGCTTATGCTTTTATGTCTCATTCTTCTTGAGTTTTAGTTATTCCAAATAAAAAATTTTATTCTCTTAGAGAGTTAATAACTTTATTTTTTCATGAAATGACACATTTTTTTAGAAGATATAATAACATAAGAAATTTTTGAACTAGTTATGGTTTTTCTGACTATATGAAACTTGAAGAATGATTTTCACTTTATAATGAATATTTTTATTGAGATAAATTAATTCCTTGATTAAAATATAATGCATATTATGATGTTTGTTATTCTATATTATTAAACGATAAATTAACACAAAAACAAAAACAAGATCGTATTTATAGTGTATTAAAAATAAAATGATTTTCTCGTGAAAAAGCTATGCATTATTATTATCGTTTCCATCGTTATGCTAGTGTTTGATGAGACCAATTTTTTCTGAAGGATTTAGTTTATACAAAATGATATGAAAAAGTATTAAAAAAATTAAATAAAAATCCAAAAAATTATGATATATTCTTTTCGGGTAGAATATGATTATCATCAATTAAATCAAAATTATATGATACAACAAATAATTTTGATACAAGAGCATATTTTGATTCAATACTTATTGAAATACAAAAAAAGATATGAAATTAATCATATCTTTTTTATATTTTTATATTTATACTTATTTCAATATCTTCATCTTCATTTAATGGATTTTTCATTTTAAAAATATTTAATCCAGGTTTTATATAAATAGGTTCATGAGGTATTTCTTTTTTCTTAAGTAAAAAATTTATTTTTTCAACAACATCACTTGGATTTGTATTTGCTTTGATTAAATAATCGTCAGCACCTGCTTCCATTGCTTTTTCTATTTTATCTTTATCTACAACATTTGTAAACATAACTATTTTGCTTCTTGAAGATGTTTGATGTTTTATGGCTTCCAATGTTTCAAATCAATTCATTGTTGGCATCATTATATCAAGTAATATAATATCAGGATTAAATTCTCAAATATGAGTTAATCAGTCAAGTCAATTTACACATTGTTCTACTTCAAATCAAGATTTTCTAAGTTTTAGAGCATACATATCGCTTAAAACCATATCATCTTCAATTATTAATACTTTTTTCATATTGATTATATTAGAAAATTAAATTAAATTTAATTCAAAACTAAAATTACTTCATTCTCAAACTTGAGATTTTACTTCTATTTCACTTCAGAAATCTTTTATAAAATTTTTACATAATGCAAGTCATATTCATAATCATGAAGTATTTTGTCTTTGCATACTTGATTCTATTTGACTAAATTTTTCAAATATCTCTTTAAGTTTTTCTTTTGGAATTCAAATACCATTATCAATAACTTCAAATTTTACCTTATTTTTAACTTTACTTGCTTTTATAATTATTTTTCATCATACATCAGTAAATTTAACTGCATTATTTATTAAATTTATAAAAACTTGTCTTATTTTATCAGGATCAATATTTATAAATTTATCTTTTAAATCTTTATCTATTTCTATTTCAAAATTAACTCATTTACTTTCAATTTCTAGGAATACATCATTGTAAACTAATTTCAAAATTTCAGTAATTTGGATTTTTTGCATATAGTATTCCATTTTTCATGATTCTATTTTTGATAATGCAAGCATATCATTTACAAGAGTTATGAGTCTAACAGAGCTATCATAACAATGATTTAATGCTTTTCTAGCATCATCACTTATATCTCACATATCTCATTCTAAAATCATTGATATGTATCATCTAATTGATGTAAGTGGTGTTCTCAGTTCATGTCATACTATTGAGATAAACTCATCATTTTTATTTTTGCTCATAAGGTATTTTAGTATATATATTTATATTTTATTACTCTTTTTTAAAAAAAGCTAAAAAAAGGCCTATTTTTGTTTTGACAAATACAGCTTTTTTAATATAATAACCGGGCTTTTTTTAAGGAAAGCTATATGGTGCTCGTAGTTCAGTTGGTTAGAATGCCAGATTGTGACTCTGGAGGTCGAGGGTTCGAACCCCTTCGAGCACCCCAT
>CALMDL010000136.1 GCA_937864995.1 uncultured Candidatus Altimarinota bacterium
AAAGTTTGCTATCAAATATACAACTCTAAGAGAAATTCAAGTAAAATAAAATGCTGCAAAAAGTGATAAAATAGATCAAAATGTAAGTAAATAAGATAATATTTCTCAATTTGATGTCTTATATCAAATGAAGATATAAACTAACATAAAACTGATAAATAAAAATAAATTTTTTTTATATTTTATAACTATCATGTTTTTAAATACATCAAAAAAGTTTATAACTGAAGCTGTTAACAAACCTAGTCATAAAAAATGTAATCAATAAAAAAATGAACAAATAGCAAGCATTATAAATAACATTTTATCTGTTTTCTCTGTATAAGAAACAATATTAAAAAACAAAGCTATAAGTCATATAATCTCCCAAAAAATATTTGTATTATCAAACATAAATTATATTTTAAAAATAATTTAATAAATTTTAACATATTTTTAAAAACTTTACAAATATTTTAATTATTGTATAAATTAAAAAGATAGAAACATAATTTTTCTATCTTTTTAACATAATTACTTCTAATAATGCCAATGTTTCATTTGTAGCATCACCTATTTTATCAACAACATCCAGTCATAATTCCATCATTATCATATTTTTGTATCTATCATCATAAAAAAAATTATCTCCTGATTGTCTTTGACGAAATTTAATCATTTCATCAACAAAATCTAAAATAGAAATTTTATCTTTTTCACTAAGTGATTCAATTTTTTTTCAAATTATTTTTAACTCTAAAAGTAATTTATATAAATTATTTACATATTTTATAGGTACATGTAAAAAATCTCTTTCATTAAAATAATTTGAAAGTTCACTAAAAATATATGGATTTCAATTTACAGTTATTTTAATAGACATTTTAGTATCACTTTTTACTCATACTAAAGACCATTCTATTTCCTTTGATAAAACTAAAATATCATTTATTGTAAATAATAAAAATTCTTTTATTTCGTTACTTCAATAACCAAGTACATTTTCTTTTTCCATATAATTAATAATTCTGTAAAATTAACTATAATATAAATATATTAATAAATATGTCAATAAAAACACCTAACTAGTTAGGTGTTTTTATTTTTTTAGAAATTAAAGCTAAAATATAAATAATTATATATGTAATTACTATTATACTCATAGCAATAGCTTTTTCTCCGTCATGAATAAGTGCTATATGAATTGCAGTAAACAAAAACATAAGATAAGCAAATCTCTGAATTATTTTCCAGTTTTTAAATCATAAATTTTTTAAAGCAAAATTATTAGATGTAAATAAGAGTGGAAAAGTTACTATTCAAGCTATCATTCCCCATCATAAATATCATGACAAAGACCAAGTATTTTGATCTAATAATAAAGAAAATCCTTCTTTTTCTAAAAAATATCAAATTCCATGCATAATAGCAAAAATTCAAGCTAGAATTCATAATTCCCTCCTAAAAATCATAATACTAGTAAATAATCTACATTTTGGGAAAATATCTCTAAATGGACGAATAAATAAAATAATAAGTAATAATATCCATGAATATTCTCAAAATTCTTTGTAACTTCTCGGTTCAAAAATTACAAATAAACTAAAAATACTAAGTGATAAAATAGCGTATTTTATATATTTTGAATATTTAATTAACATAAACATAAATTAGTAAATAATATTAATCTCTTTCTCTAAATTTAAATTCAATTCATTTTTCTTCTAAAATCTCCTTTAAAGTTGTTCATGAATTTGAATCCATAATAGATTTCAATTCTTGCTTGTTTAAAGAATATTGTTCCTCTAATAAATTTAAAAATCTATCATCTATTTCTGAATAATTAGATATTTCCAATGGATTTTTTCATTTAATTCATTTATGTTCATTTTCTCAAAATAATACAAGTAATAATAAAGCAGATACTATAACTAAAATAGCTACAATCTGTACAATTTTTTGTTTATCTAAATTCATAAATATGTGATTTTAATATATATTTTTTATTATATAAAACTAAATTAAGAAAATATTAAGAAAATTCAACAAAAAATAAAAAAATTTACATTTATCTCAACATATGCTAATATAAATAAAACTTATTAATAAATAATTATATGAAATTAGGAGAAGAAGAAAATTTTAAAGAGGAAGCTTACCCAAGTGATTTTGATCCTTTAAAATTAAATATTTGAACTTGAGCTTACTTAAACATACAAAGTGTAGAAAATAGCATAGAAAATTTCACTGCAAGTAAATGAACAAAAGTTATGTATGAAAAACTACAAGCATTTCAAACTTGGCTAGAAAATGAATATAAACAAAAAGTAGATCCTATAAAATATTTAGCATTTATGTATTACTGAAAAAAAATTTCTATGCAAAGTATTTGGGAAGATCATAATAAACACTGATTTAATTATACTTCATTTGCTGCATTTACAAGGGCAATAAGAAAAGCTTTAATTTGGGAATTAAGAGATGAAAAAACAAGACAAACAACCTTAAAATCAACTACACAAGAGCCAATAAATTGAATAGAAAAAATGAAAAAAGTTGCAGAAGAAAATCAAAAACAATTATTAATTTGGTTTATAAAAAATAGCAACCAAGTTACAAAAAAATTTGATATTAAAGAATATAAAACAAAAGGTTACAAAATAGAAAAAGTGAAATATTTATTTGAAGTTTTTAGATGAATTGATTTAGATTCTATATCTGAATTATGATTAAAATGAAGACCAATAACTCCATTTTTACAAGAAAAAACAGATGAAATAACAAAGGAAAATAATTTAGAAAACATAAAATTAACAAAAGATATAGTAGATTTATATCTAAATAAATTACAAATAAAAGACTAGAAAATTCTAGTCTTTTTTTAATTTGTATCCATAATTTTCCCAATATTCAATTCATCAAACTAAATCATAAACATGATCAAAATTATTTTCACTCATATAAGCTAAAACACTTTGAGTTCTATTTCAATGAAAACAATAAATTAAATATTTTTTATTTTTATCAAGTGAAGATATTTGAGAAACTATTTCAGGTCTATAAACATCGTATAAAAAATGTGTTCATTCAATATAACCATAATATTCTTTTTCTTCTATGGTT
>CALMDL010000137.1 GCA_937864995.1 uncultured Candidatus Altimarinota bacterium
ATTTCTAATTCTTCTTTATTTAGCATTTTTTATATTGTTATTAATTAGTTTCACAATTTCATTTTCAACTATCCTGTTGTTTACATACTTTTTCAGATTTAGGATAAATTTTATTTAATATATTTATTGAATTAGATAAATCAATATGCATATTTATTAATCTAGTTCTTAAGTTAGTAGTATTTAGTTCTGAATTTCATTCAAAATTCATCATTTCCAAATACATACTATCAATTTTTTCTTTTATTTCATTTGTATTAGTAGAATTTTTTTGTGCATTTATTGTACTATTTATATCTATATCTTCTCATCATTTTTTTTCAAAAAAATCTCAAATGACATCATCTTTAAAATCTTTTAATTTTCTTTCAAGTTTCAATCTTGTATTATTAAAAGTATTTTTTATAAAATTATTATTTTTACTAAATCATTCACTATTATATTTATCTAGTGCATCTAACATATTAGCTTGAGAATCTCATGATATTCATTGTTTTGATAATTCATTTTTTAATAGTCTTTTTTCTGCTTCAGCATATTTTTCATTTTTTGTATCATTTCAAAGCATTAAATCAATAGCGTCTTTCCACTTTTGTATTCAATTTCTTCATTCTTCATTTAATACTCAAATTTCTTTTATAGCTTTTGATATTTTTTCAAAAAATCATCATTCTTCACTACATTTACTATATGCTTCAATGTTGTAATTTGTTTGAATATCCATTTCAAAATTAGGACTAACTAGTTGGATATCAACTTTATTTTTTACCATTTCTCATATAACTGTATTTCTGAATAAATCTAATACAGCTTCATTGTTTGCTGTTAATTTTCATATAAGTTCTCATGCTGGTATTTCGTCAGCAAAATCACATTTAACTTTTATATCTTTACATATTCATTTTATAATAAGTTCAGTTTTTCAATTTTTTACTATTGAGTCAAGATAAAACTTAATTCATTTTCATTCTGTTTCTAATAATCTGTAATCTCTTTTTACTTCATGAGGTACTTCATTAGAAATAGGAAAAACTGCAAAATATTTAAAATAAGAATAGTAAGAGTCAAAATTAAAAATTTGATTATATACTTTTAAAGCACTACTTTTAACATTTGTATATTCATTTTCAACTTCATTTCCTAAAGTTTTTTCTTTTGTTGTTTTTTCTTCAGATTCCGATATTTGAGAAGAAATATTATTTATAATACTTCTATTATTTTCAATATACTCTAATAAAGCTGGTGAAGCACTACTTTTTATAGTACAAGAACCAGCATAAGTATAATTTATACTTATAATAAAAACAAAAAATGTAAATAATATTTTTTTCATCTTTTTAAAATTAACTACCTTCAGGAATTTTTAACATATTTGAAATAATTTTATCCAAGTTTATTATATAATCTTTTATTGAAGAATTGAAAATTTCTAATTCTTTAAACTGTGTTTCAAAATCACTCATTATTCATGTTTTAATTTCATTTTCTATTAATTTATGCATAACTTCTTTTTGTTTTTGTTTATCAGTTTGATAGTTATTAAAATCAGGAATTTTTTTAAGATATTCAGAAGTTGTTACTAGAGTTGAATTTAAAGCAATTTGTTTATCTGTATCTACTTTTTTAAATAATGATAAATCATTTTGTCTTTTATATTCTAATCAATATGACTCATAATAAAATTTTAATTGATTTTCAACTGAAAATATATCATCATCTCATTCTTTTTTATCTTCTTTTTCTATATTTAACATTGGTATTGGCTTTTTTGATATTTGAACACCTATATGAAAAACATCAGGTAGGTTTAAATCTTTTAAGCCAAGTTCAAAGTTGTTAATAGTCATTTTTGATCAAACAAGAGAAGTGTTTGTAAATTTTTTTAAATGTTCATTAGATCTATTTAGTATATATTCTATACTTATATCTTGAAATCATCAACCTAATAATAAATGATTATAAGTTATAAATTTTATATCTATACAAAAAAAAGTATTACAAGGGAATTGACTATTATCAGTAACTTTACTATATTCACTAAAAGGAATTTCAATTGATTTTTTTGCTAATTCTTTTTTATTTTCAATATTTTCCTTACTTATAGCTAAATCTCAAGTTCAGGTGTCAATATTTTTCTTATCGATTTTTGAATCTGAATTAAGAAAATTTAAACTATCTTCATTTAATCAAGAGTTTGAATTATCTATACTACATAAATAACTACTATATACATTATTTGAATTTATTTCATCAAATGTTTTTAGTCAATTGTATTGATTATTAGAATTATTATTTTTATTAATTATATTTAAATTTAATATATCAAGTGGTGTCCTATTTAGTTCATCTGCATTATCAATTAAATTAGATATTTCTCAATTTAAGTCTAAATCAGTATTTCATTCATAAATTGTAGATTCTTCCATAAAAATAATTGAATCTATATTTTGTATATCTACTATTAAATCAAATGGACTATTTCATTCAAATCAATCTGAATATATTCAAGTACTTCATAAATTAAAAATTTGATTTGTTTTTGCTTTAGCTTGATTTTTATATTCAGTATTTACTGAAGAAATAGATGTAATTAAATTTGATAATACATTTTGAGTTATTTCTCAATCTTTTTTACAACTATCATCTATTTTATTATATAATAAATCAATTTTTCATTCAGTTGCAACATAATTTATTTCTTCTACTGATAGATTTTCTTTTATACAATTACTTCAACTTTTTTTGTTAATTTTATCTTTAGTTCAAGTTTCTCATACTATATCAATTTTATATAAGTCTTGTTCCATTTTGTTTATATTATCAGCAATACTACTATAAAATCATTTTTCAGAATTAGAATCAACTCAAAAAGCAAAAATTGTTTTTGAGTTGATAAATGAAGTTATCATTAAAAATAATATAAAAATTATTTTTTTCATTTTTTAGAAAATGGCTAATAATTTAATTTAAAAAATTATATTTAAAAAAATAATTTTATCAACAAAAAAGCTTGTTTTTAACAAGCTTTTTTCGTTTTTTATTTTATATTTAATTTATCTTTTTCAATATATAATTCAAAATTTATAATATCATTAGAATTAATTATTTTTTCTGCAATTAAATCCTCTATATTATCAACTATATATCTTCTTACTTCTCTTGCTCAGAAGTCAGGATTATAGACAACTTTAGTTATATAATTTACAACTTTTAAATCATATTTTAGAGTATAATTTCTTTTTTGTAATCTATTTTCTAAATCTTTTAATCATAGAGTAACTATTTTTTTAATTTGATTTTTATCAAGAGGATTAAAAACAATAATTTTATCAATTCTATTTATAAATTCAGGAGAAAAATAATCAGTTAAGTTTGCTTTTATATTTTCAGCTGCTTTTTTATAATCTTCAATTGCTTTAGTTTCTTCACTTTCTTTGATATCAAATCAAATTGTTGCTGCCTTTTTTGTAAATTCTTCTTGTCATATATTACTTGTCATAACTATAACAGTGTTTTTGAAATTTACTTTTTTCCCTTTATTATCAGTTAAAACTCATTCTTCAAGTATTTGTAAAAGTAAATTATATACTTCAAAATCTCATTTTTCAATTTCATCAAAAAGTATAACACTATATGGTTTTTTTCTAACTTTTTCAGTTAACATTCAACCTTCTTCATATCATACATATCATGCATTTGATCAGATAAGTTTATTTACAGATGTTTTGTCTGAAAATTCACTCATATCTATTTTTATAAGCGCGTCTTTATCATCATAAAAATATTTTGCTAATACTTTTACAAGTTCTGTTTTACCAACTCAAGTTGGACCTAAAAATAAGAAACTTCAAAGAGGTCTATTTGGATTTCAAATACCAGCTTTACTTCTCATTATTGATTTTATAATTCAAGTAATAGCATCATCTTGACCAACTATTTCATTTTTTATATTTTTGCTTAAGTCTTTTAATTTTTGAGTTTCATTTTTACTTAAATTTGAAACAGGAATTCAAGTAGCAATACTTAATATTTTTTGTACATCATTGCTATCTATAGTCATTCTTTTTTCTTTTGGAACTTGAAATTTTTGTTTTAATTCAACTATTTTTTTCTCAAGTTCAACTTGAAGTTCTTTTAATTTATAAGCTTTTTTATATTGTTGAGAAACAACAGCATCTTCAATCATTTTATTATTTTTAGCTATTCTTTCTTTTAATTTTTTAGTTTCACTTTCATCAAAATTATATTTCATTGATTTGATACTACAAGCCTCATCTATCAAGTCTATAGCCTTATCAGGTAAATATCTATCAGTAATATATCTAATTGATAATTCAATTGCTTCTTCTATTGCATCAGCACTTATATTTAGATTATGATAATTTTCAAATGATTCTTTAAGTCATTCAAGTATTTGACTTGCAGTTTTTTTATCTGGTTCATTAACTATTATTGGTTGAAATCTTCTTTCCAAAGCTGAATCTTTTTCTATATATTTTTTATATTCATTATGCGTAGTTGCTCAAATAACTCTTATTTTTCATCTACCCATTGCTGGTTTAAGAATATTAGAAGCATCAAGAGAACCTTCTCATGATCATGCTCAAATAATAGTATGTATTTCATCAATAAATAATATGATTTCATTTTCTACTTTAGAAGCTTCATCAATTACTTGTTTTATTCTAGATTCAAATTCTCATCTATATTTTGTTCAAGCTACTAAAGAAGACATATCAAGAGATAAAACTCTTTTGTCTTTCATAGAAAATGGTACATTTCAAGATGAGATTCTAAGTGCTAATCATTCTGCAATTGCAGTTTTACCAACTCATGGTTCTCAAATTAAAACAGGATTATTTTTTGTTTTTCTGTTTAAGATAGATATTAGTCTTTCAACTTCTATATCTCTACCTATAATTTTATCTATTTTTCAATCAATTGCTTCTTTTGTTAAATCAGTTGAGAAAAAATCAAGAGCAGGAGTAGTTGATTCAATAGTTTTGTTACTTTTTTGTTCTTTATTTTGATCAAAAGGAGTAGTTTCATCCTTTTGTCACATTAAATTTTGAGTTATAGCTCAAAGAATTTTATTTATTGATTCTTCATCTTTTATTTCAAATTCTCAAATATTAGATTCTAAATCAAAATTATTTTTTATTCAGTCAACAGTTCATAATTGATTTAAATCAATTAAGTTTTTTTCTATATCTTTAGGTGTAATTCAGATGTAATCTAAAAAACTATTTAACCAAGAATCATTTCTTAAAATAGATAATAAAAAATCTTCTATTGATGCTTTTTGTTTTGAAAAAGATGCAGCTATTTTAACACTTCATAAAATTACATTTTTTAATCTATGATTCATTCAAGCATATACTCATCTTCTTTTTTCAAGTTTCTCATTAAAAATACCTTTATTGATTATTTCAATAGTAAGTTTTTCATTTATTCAGTATAGATTAAAAATTTCTTTTATTCATCCATTAGATGTTTTAACTATTTCAATAAATATATCTTCAATAGTTAATTCTTTAATTCAAATTTCTTTTGCGTTATTTTCAGCATTTATTAATGCTTTTTTATATCAATCAGAAAAATTATTATAAGACATTTTAATTTTTTGTTAGTAATTAATTTTTGCAAATATTTTAATATTTTATATAATTATTATATCATAAAAAGATTTTAAACAAAGTTACATGCTTGTTTTCCTGTTAAAAACTCTTAGACTTTTGCGAATAATCTTTTTTAGTTAATTTTTAATAATAAAAAATATGTCTAAAAAAAATTTATTTTTATTAGCTGCATGATATGTTGCAGGTTGAATTATTGCATCAATATACAATAAAAAGAAACCAGAACAATTAAAAAAAGAATTAACAAAAGCAAAAGAGTCAGGAGAGGGGAGTTTTAAAGTTTTGGTTGATTCTTTTGTAGAAACTCATGCTAATTTGCTTGATGATTTAAAAAAAGAAGTAATGAGTGAGCAAAATATAGCTAAATTTGAAGCACATAAAGAAGAAGTTTTTAAAATAATTGATTCATATAAAGAAAAATGAAATTCTTTAATTAATGAATTAAGAGAAAATGGTAAAGGTTATATTTTGGTTATTTCTAAAAAATTAGAAGATTTATATAATGAAAAATTACTAGAAATAGAATCAATAAAAGATATGACTCCAGAAAAAATTGATGAATTAAAAAATAAATTACTTTTAAGTTTTGAGGAACTTAAAAAGGAAATAAAAAAAATAAAAAACAAAGAATAATTCTTTGTTTTTTATTTTTTTAACTTTCTAATGCTTCAGCAACTTCTCATGCTATTTTTATAGATGGAGTTAGTGTTTTTGCTCAAGCTGCCCATTTTGCTGGACAAGCTGTACCTGGATGACTTCTCATAAATTGTAATGCTTCAATTTTTCTAATTAATTCATCACTATTTCTTCAAAGAGGACCACTAGTTACTTCAATACCTCTAATTATTCCATCTGGATCAATTATAAAAGTACCTCTTCAAGCAATACCTGTATTTTCATCTAAAATATTATATATATCAGCTATTTCTGTAGTATGGTCAGCAAGCATTTTATATGGGAAATTTTGCATTAATCTTTCATGTTTTACCCAAGCTCTATGAGAAAAAATTGTATCAGTAGAAGCAGCTAATACTTCAACTCACAATTCATTAAATTTTGCTTCTTGTTCAGCCATATCTTTTAATTCAGTTGGACAAACAAATGTAAAATCTGCAGGATAGTAAAATAAAACAACCCATTTATTTTTTAGATCAGATAAAGAAACTCTTTCTTCATCATCAGTTTTAGGATTATAAGCTGGTAAGTCAAAACTTGGAGCTTCATTATCTATTTTTACAATAGAAGGGAATTCAAAATTTTCCATTTTTAAATTGTTAAGTGTTAATTTTTTGAGACTTTTTTAATCTCATATTCTTAGAATATTTAAGTTAAAAAAAAAGTCAAATAAAAATGAGAATTATTCTCATTTTTATTTGACTTTGTATTATCTTTGTATTATTTCTAATTTAGTATCGTTAAAAGATTTGTTTCAAGATGCATCAATTGCTTCAATTTTTATAGTATGAAGTCATACTGTTAAATCTTTATTTTCATTTATAGGTAAATTTATTTTTCTAGTATCTCATAAGTTTTTATACTCAACTCAATCTAGATAAATAATTACATCTATTTTAGAATTATCTTCTATAGATGCTTTAAAATTAAATGAATCAGTAGTGTATAGTTTTATACTATTATCTATTGGATTTTCAATTGTTATAATTGGATCAAAAGTATCTTTACCTCATATTTTTATATTAGTTTTTTCAGAGTTTGAAAAATAGTTTTCATCAACTGCTCTTACTTCTAATACAACATCTTTATTTTTATACATTCAAGGAAGAAAAATATTTCAAGCAAATGCTCATTCTTTTTCTCATTTAGTTTCTATTGTTTGGATAACAACTCAATCAATTAATATTTCAACAGATTTAATTATACTATTACTTCTATATGCTAATTCTACATAATTTTCACCTATAAGATAATTTCAATTGCTTTCTATATTTGATTTTATAATTATATTTCAAGTTGATTCACTTCTTTCACAAATATTTTCATTTAATGATGTTATTAAATTTGCAATATTTCAATATTTTGCTTTAGCTTCATCTGATCTAGCCCAATCTTGTACTGGTTTTTCCCATGCAGGATTATTTGGTTGTAGTGAGTGAAATTCAATTAAAGTAGCATTTCTTATTGCTGCAACAGGAGTTTCTGGTGTAACTTTTCCATTACATAAAATATCTACTTCTACATTTTGGTAGCTATTATCATATTTATCAGGTTTATTAACAAATACTGATTTTACAAGTAAATTTGCTCAGTAATTTTCAGGATTTGGTAATAATCAAGTAATTTCAGATATATTTATTTCACTCACTCACCTGGGTCTAGTCCAAGTTTTTACTGGTTTATTTTTATGTGCATATTCCATAAAGTCTCTCCATATTGGTCAAGCTGCATTTAATCAATCTCAACTCATATTTGTTTCAGATCAATCTGTATTTCAGGCCCAAACTACTGTAGTAATTTGAGGAGTATATCAGATTGTTAATAGATTTCTAGGATATATATATTTTTTACCATCTTTTTCATATTGTTTTGTTGATGTTCAAGTTTTTGCTGCAACTGGTCTAGATTTTAAACTAATAAAACCATTCCAAGATGATGGACGAGCAGTTGTATCACTAAGTATTGTATTTATAACATAACTTTGTTCAGCACTTATTGCTTTTTCTTTTTTAACTTCTTTTTTTTCTTCTATTATATTTCATTTTGAATCTACTATTTTAAGTATTGGGTTTATTTCTACTTTTTCTCATAAATTAGCAAAAACAGTGTATGCTGAAGCTAATTCTAAAGGAGTCATCTCTCATGTTCAAAGAGCAAGTGAAGCTCAATAAGTTCAATTTGTTTTTAGTGATTCAACTCATAGTTTTTTCATAAATGCAACAACACTAGATTCTCATCAAGCCATATATAGCATTTTTATTGCTGGTATGTTTCTAGAATGATTTAATGCTGTAGCTATTGTCATTTTTCCCATAAATCAACCATCGAAATTTTTTGGTGTATAATTTCAAGGAAATGTAGTAGGTACATCATAAACAGGAGTTTTTGAACCAATTTGATTCATAAAGATAGCAAGAGAATAAACAAATGGTTTAAATGATGAACCAGGTTGTAATTTTGATGTAATAATATTTACATTACCTTTATTTTCTGTATCAAAATAATCTACTCATCAAACCATTGCAAGTATATCTCAATTTTCATTATCTATACTTACTAATGCTGCATTATCAGCATTGTATTTTGCTTTATTTGTTGCAACTTGTTTTTCTACTAAACTTTCAGCTTTTTCTTGTAAATCTCAGTCAAGAGTAGTATATATATGTAATCCTCAGACAGATATTATTTCTTTACCATATTTTTCTTCTAAATATTCTTTTACATAAAATACAAAATGAGCTGCTTTTATGTTTTCTTTTTCTTGACTAAAAAGGTATCAAATTCAATTTATAATAGATTCTTTATATTCATCAAAAGTGATATATCAATCTTCAAGCATTCTTCATAAAATGAAATCTTTTCTTCAAGTTTGATATTCTATATATGAATCATTATTTTTTAATCTTATATCATTTAAAAGATTTAATAATTCACTATATTTTATAACTAAACATCACTCTTTATCTATACTATAATTTGTTTTAAAATTATCTTTTTCTACATTACAAATAACTATTTTATCAGTATTTTCAATTCAGTTTCATTTTAATTTATTGAAAAAACTTTTTAATAAATCTATATTTTCTTTATTTGTTTCAACTTCTTTTTGATTTATAACTTCAGTTATATTTTCTTCATCTCATTTAGTATAAATATAAGGATATCATACTAATCTATCAGGATGATTATATGGTGAATAATAAGTTGGTCATTTTGGTATTGATGCTAAAATAGATGATTCAAGAATATTTAAATCAGCAGCTTCTTTATCAAAATATGTTTTCGAAGCTTCTTCTATACCAAAAGCATTGTGTCAAAATGATATTTTATTTAAATATAACTCAAGTATTTTTTCTTTTGAAACTCATGCTGTAAGTTTGTAAGCTAAATATATTTCTTTAACTTTTCTTTCAACACTCCTTTCATTTGTAATAATTGTATTTCTAATTAATTGTTGAGTTAAAGTTGAAGTTCATTTTACTCATCCATCACTTTTCCCAAGTAAAAAATTAACTCATGCTCTAGCTAATCAAATAATATCAACTCAAGGATTTTCCCAGTATCTTTTATCTTCTCATGCAACAATTGCATTTACCATATTTTTTCAGATTTTATCAAATCCTACATAAGTTCTTTTTTCTTTAAAGATTTTGTATAAAACTTCACCATCTTTATCATAAATAACAGATGATTCAGCAATTTCTAGATTTTCTAATTCGGAAACTTTTGGTAAATCTTTTATGTATTTAGTATATAAAACTAATGTTAATAAAAATCATAATACAATAAAAAAAGCAATTATATAAAGTACAATTTTCATTATATTTTTATTGTTTTTTTCCTTTGAAAAAGATACTTTTTTTGTATATGTAGTTTTTAATCTTCTTCTTTTTAAAGGTGATGTTATAGGAGTATTTGGTTTATTTAAAGTCATTTTTTATTTTTAAAATTTTAAAATTTCTTTTGTCAGTGTATAGTCTTTTCATATAACTATTTCAATTCTTGCGTCGTCTTTAGAATATTTAGGGAATTCAACCTCTATAAATTCTCAATTAAAAAATGTTTTAAGTGCTTTTATAGTATCTGAATTTTTAGATATACCATTATAATAAATTGTTGTTTTTTCATGTTCTTCAAGAGTATTTCATATAGAATTTTGCTCAGGAATTTTGAATCAATATTTCAACATATTATTTGATATTTCTCATGCTAAATTTTTTATTTTTAATGAGTTAAAAATATTTATCTTTGCATTTTCAGTTTCTATTCAAGGGTAATTTAAAATTATATTAGAATATTTTACTGATTCTTCATAATTTGATAATTTTGAAATATGAGTTCAATTTATAAGTAATATAGCCATTCATCAAAATAAATCTCTATTTGGAACATATAAAATTCATCATTTTTCACAATTTGTACTTCAATAATAACAAGAATCATTCATATTTGATGATGTTATTACATATTCATCTTTTCAACTTACAGTGTAAGCTAATTTTAATATTTTTGTTAAATTTATATCTGTTGTTACATTTTCATTAAAAACTCAATATAATTCTTTTATTTTTCAAGGTGAAGTGAAAAAATAACTTCAAGTCAGTTTATCTTTTATAGCATTAATAACTTGTTGTTGTCTTAATGATCTATCAAAATCACTTGTAGAATGTCTACTTCTAGAATATTTTAAAGCATTTTCTCAATCAAATAACCATATACCTTTTTTGAAAACCAAAGTACTATATCATCATCTTCAATCTGGATATTGATAGTCAACAAAATTTTCAGCAACTTCTATATTTACTCATCAAATTGTATCAATAATTTGTTTAAATCAATTGAAATCAACATTTATATAATAATCTATTTCTTCTCAAGTGATTTCTGTTATCTTTTTTTCAAGCATTTCCATTCAATATTGTTTGTCGTCTTTTTGTGCCATATATCTAGCATAAATTCAATTTATTCTTCAGTAATAGTTATCATTTCAAGGATATTTTACATATATATCTCTAGGAATTGAAAGCATACTTATAATTTTATTTTTTGAATTTATTTTAGTTACAATCATTGTATCTGTTAAATCTGGTGCATCATGATTTCATCCTCATCTTCAAACAAGTAATATTGTTAAATCATTTTCATTTTGTTCTTGAGTAGTTGTAGTTTTTTTAATTCACAATACTTTTTCAAGCATAGATCTTTCTTGCTCTTCTTTTTCTTCGCTTGCTCTTAAGATTTGTTGTTCATCGATTTTTATTTGTATAAAATTTACATTTTTTATAAAAATTAATGCAATTATAAAAATAACACCAATTGAAACTATTCAAATAATATTTAATACATTTGTATCTTTTTTAATTATACTTTTTTTCTTAAAATTCATTACGTTTTTTTTATTTTAAATATTTGCTACATTTTAATAAAAAAATCTATAATTTCAATTATATTTTTAAAATAAAAAAATGGCTAAAATTAGCCATTTTTTTATTTTAATCCTGGTAATCATCCAAGCATATCTCACATACCCATTTTACTCATTACTCATTGCATTTTTTCAGCAGCAACTTCTTGAGATTTTTTTACTCATTTATTTACAGCATCAACTATAGCTTTTTCCAAAGCTTTTTTTTGTTCATCATTTAATCCTGGTATTAAAGTATTAGTTTCAAATTCTGCTTTTTCAATTTTCATTTCTCAGTTTACAGTTATAACTAATCATCCAACTTCAGATTCTATATATGTATTTTCTAATTCTTTTTTAACTTTCATAGCTTCTTGTTGAAGTTTCATTAATTCTTGAGCTTTACTAAAATCCATTTTTATTAATTTAAGTGTTAAATTTTGTTTAAGGATTATATTAAATAATTAAAAATTATCAAATTTTTGCATTTATTTTTTATTTATGATATTATTTTTATATATTAAAATTAACAATATAAAAATGGCTTGAACAACTAATGATGAAGAATTATTAATATTATCAGATGATTCAGATAATTGATCAGATTTTGTTTTAGATGAACAAATTATTGATGATAATAAAAATAATTCATTAAATGAAAGTATTATTTCATTTGATACTCAAATGCCTAGTTTTGATTCTACATCTTCTAATGATGAATTAGTTAAAGTTGAAAATAATGATTTAGGAGCTGATTTTTCTATTTCTTTAGATTCAGAAACTCCTGTTTCAAATGATTTTGCTTTTTCTTTAGATGAAACTTCTACTCTTGAATCAGAAATTAAAATAGAAGAATCTCCATTATCTACTTCAGAAGAAACATCAGATTTTTCATTTTGATTAGAATCAACACAAGAAACTTCAACTTTAAGTTTTGATGAACCAGTTGAAGTACAAGAAACTCCAGTGGTTTCTAATATAAAAGAAACATCAGATTTTTCATTTTGAGAAGAAATTACACAAACTTCATCACCAGTTGTAGAAGAAGTAAAAGATTCATCAATTTGAACTATGACTGATATACTTGATGAAGCTATTGCAAAATTTGTAAAAAGAGAAGAATTAATTTTAACAGATATTAATTCAAAAGAAGAACATATAAAATCTTTAAAAGCTCAAATAGCATCTTTAGAATCAGCAGTTAACACTGATAATGAAGAAGTTACTAGATTAAATACTGAAAAACAATCTATTGTAAAAAATAGAAAAGCTCTTGAAAAAATGAAAGAAGCACCAATAACTAAATAATAAATAAAATGTTATACGATATATTAAAAAGCAATAGCAAAGATGCTTATAAAATCTTTGGAA
>CALMDL010000138.1 GCA_937864995.1 uncultured Candidatus Altimarinota bacterium
ATTTATTAAATGTTTCAAAAGGTAAATTTAATGCTGATATAGTTAATATAGAAGAAAGTGAAAGTATAAATTGTATCAAAAACCATGAAAATGGTACTATAAGTATACCAACTATAAATTTTGGCAATGCTTGTTTAAGAGCATATTTTTCTTGTCATTTTCATATAATATTCATAAATGCAATCCATATAAGTATGAAAGCAAATATTAAATATACTACATTTGATACAAGAACCCATATAGATTTAAAATATTGGTTTAATCAAAATAAACTACCATTTATCCATTCTGGTGATAAAAATATTGTTGCTAGATAAGTAAGTAAAGCTAGAAAAACAGATATAATTGTTCATAACCATGACATAAAAGTAGTTGCCTTTTCTTTTGCTTCAGCAAGTTTTTGAGCTTCATTTTTTACTTCTGCAGCAAAAGCACTATCACTTAATATAAAAAACAAAGAAATCCCTACTATTATCCATAGTAAGTTTCTTTTATTATTTAAAATTTTATCTAGAAGTTTAGAAAACATAATTTATATTGTTAAACTTAAATAGTAGTTTTTACCTATTTATAGAGAAAAAACTTTTAACTAAATAAATCATATCATAAATTATTTTTTCTTGCAAAAAATTTAAATAAAAAAACTCTAGATTTTATTCTAAAGTTTCTTTTTTAATAATTCATTAAATATTTTTGGATTTCAAGCTCATTTTGATGCTTTCATACATTGACCAACAAAAAATCAAAATATATTTTGGTTTCATGATTTGTAATCTGCAACTTGAGTTGCATTTTCAATTAAAACTTGATCAACAATTGCTTCAAGTGCTCAAGTATCATTTTTTTGTCTTAAATTATTTTCATCAACTATTATATCAGCTTCTCATCAATTATTAAATAATTCTTCTACTACTTGTTTACTATTTGTACTTGATAGTTCATCATGATTTACTAAATCAATAACTTTTGCAAGTTCTTTTATATCAAACTTTAAATCAGATATATTTTTAATCGTTTCACTTTCATTCATCATTGCAAGTAAAACAGTTGTAATATATGAACAAGATTTTTTTGCATCTCAAGTTAAATCAACCAATTCATCAAAATATTCACTTAATTCTCTATCAAAAGTAAGTATTCTAGCATCGTCTTCACTTAACTTAAAGTTATTTAAATATCTAAGTCTTTTTTCTATAGGTAATTCTGGTATTTGCTTTCTAGCTTCCTCTATAAATTCATCACTTAAAACAAGTGGTAATAAATCTGGTTCTGGAAAATATCTATAATCCATAGCATCTTCTTTACTTCTTTGTGTAGTTGAAGTACCTGTATCATCATTCCATCATCTAGTTTCTTGATCTACAACTCAACCTTTTTCAATTATATTAATTTGTCTTTTTACTTCATGTTCTACAACTCTACCAATTGCAGCAAAAGAATTTACATTTTTTGTTTCAGTTCTAGCTCATAGTTTATTGCTTCACTCTGGTGCTACAGATATATTTACATCACATCTAAGTTGTCATTTTTCCATATCAGCATCAGAAACTCCAGTTGCTCTAAAAATCTTTTGTAATTCTTTTAAAAATTCCATAACTTCATCTTTGTTATGAAAAACAGGATCAGTTACTATTTCCATAAGCGGACTTCATGCTCTGTTAAAATCAAGAAGTGTTTTTCATCAAGCATGAATTAGTTTTCAAGCATCATTTTCTAGGTGCATATGATGAATAGCAAAAATTCTCTCTTCTCAATTAACAATAGTTTTCACAGAACCTTTTCATACAATTGGTTCATACATTTGAGTTATTTGATATGCTGTTGGATTATCTGGATAAAAATAAGTTTTTCTATCAAATTTTGAAACTTTATTTACTTCACACTTCATAGCCATACCTCAGATAAGTCATAATCTAACTACTTCTTTGTTTAAACTAGGTAGCATTCATGGAAATCACATACAAACAGGACAAACATTCATATTTGGTTCTTCTGCTAATGCAACGGCATTTTTACAAGAACAAAACATTTTAGTTTCAGATTTAATTCTTACATGTATTTCAAGTCATATAGTTGGTATATATTTAGTCATCTTAATTGTATCTTAAATTTTATTAATAAAGAATTTTTAGTTTTCTTAAATTTCTTACATAAACTCAAAAACTCAACCAATCATAGATTGGGATTAAAACAGTTTTCGTTTATTACTGAAAATTAAGAAAACTATTTTCATTTTAGAATATATTATATTTATATCTAAATATATTGAATTTTCAACAATTTTTTTAAATTTTATTTGCTTTAAATTTTTAATATGATAAAATATTGTCATAAAAAAGTAGTTAAGTACAAAGCCTTATAAAAATACTTAAAACCTTTTTTGAATTTATATTGATAATAAGTGAATTATGGAAATACAAGTAAAAATGCACGTAAATGCAGAAGAAGCAAAAGAAGTTACACAAAGATTAGTTAAACATAATCTAGAAAATAAATTAGATAATTATCTAAAAAAATTTAGTACTAAAGATGATGCAGAAGGTGTTATCGAACTGAAAATAGATAAAAATAAAAAAGATTTATATGATGGTGTATTATCTGCAACTTTAGATGGACACTCATTTAGATACGAAAGAGAAGATTATAAAAATTTAGATGATTTAATAAACCACTTATTTGAACATTTCAAAGAAGAATTATCAAAAAGATAATAAAAAAAGAAGCCTTTGGCTTCTTTTTTTTATATTATTTCTCAAAGTATATAATCCATAAATACAACTCAATTATCACTTAAAACTATTTTTTTATCTTTTTTATAAAGTAAATTATTTTCTATAAAATAATTTATTTTTTTTATATCCAATTTTTCTAAAAATTTTTCATCTATTCATGAAGTTCTAAGAGAAAACATGATTTTTTCTAAAAATAAATCATCATTATTTAAAATTTCCTTTTCTATATTTTTTTTTGCATAATAATCCAAAAAAGATTCACTATTTGAAAAACGAATATTGTTTAAAAAGCCATGTGCTCACAATCAAAATGCAAGTGTTTCTTTATGAGTCCAATATCAGATATTGTGCTTACACTCAAATCAAGGTTTAGAATAATTTGAAATTTCATATCTATTAAATAATTTTTTTTGTAAAAAATCTTTTATTTCTATATATTCTAAGCTGAAAAATTCTTCTTTTAATCATAAATTTGACCAATCATTTGGATAAACTATATTATCAAATTTTGATTCTTTTATTTCTGGAACATCATAATATTCTTCCAACATATAAACAGAAACATGTTTTATAAAATCATAATCTCTAAGTAAAAAATCTATATTTTCTATTATTTCTCACTTTTTTACATATGGTAATCAAATAATAAAATCAATAGAAAAATTTGAAAATCATACATTTTTTACAATATCTAAAGCTCATATTATATCTCATTTACTATCTCTTCAAATTTCAGAAAGTGATTTTTCATTTAGTGTTTGAAGTCACATACTTATCCTATTTATACCTAAATTTTTCCATCATTTTAAATTTTCTATGGTTACATTTGCTGGTGTAGTTTCTATAGATATTTCTACATTTTCTGAAAAAATAAATTTTGATTTAAGTGTTTGAAATATTTGTGAAAACTGAACCAAAGATAATACTCCAGGTGTTCATCATCAAAAATAAATAGTATCTAAAATAACTCACTCTAAATTAAAATCAATTATTTCTTTACATAAAAAATCAACATAAGTTTGAATTTTTAAATTTGAAAATCAAGAAAAAGATGCAAATCTACAATACTTGCATTTACTACTACAAAAAGGAATATGTATATAACAATTATAAGTTTTCATCTTTTTATAAATTAAATCCGGACTTTTTTGAGTCCGGATTTTTAAATTATTGTTTACTACAATCAACTTCAAAATTTGTAAAAGTTGTAATTTTATTTCTTTTACAAATAAGCATTAATTTAAATTTATTAAATAAATCCTCATCATAAGTATTACTATCTAAAAGCAAAGAAATTTCTTTATCATAAATATTTTTAATTCATTTATCAAAACTTGATAATTCAGCGCTATCATTGTAAAAATCAGATAGAATTATATTATATCATGGATCAATTTTTTGTTCCATCATAGTAGAATCAAGAGATAATAATGCAGGCATCATATATGGATGTTTTCTCAAATAACTACTTGCTCAGTTATCAGTTGATAAATATGATATAAAATTATTAGCAATTTCTAAATTTTTAGTATCTTTATTTATTACAAAAGTATTATAGTTTACAAGAGTTTTTCATCAACCTGAAAAATAATGTGGAAAATATTTTGCTTGTAACATAGTTTTACTAAAACCATTTGCTTTTATATTTTGAATTAGACTTGGATATCAAACAACCATTAAAACTTCTCATCTAGAAAATAAATAAAGAGAATTTCTTTTTGTATCTTTTAACTCTTGAAATCTAGAATTATATCAATTATATCAAGTTGTGTCTCAGTATAATAAATATGATGCTAATGCTTCTTTTAAAACAGTTCAATTCAAAGAATTAACTCAAACTACACCTCATTGTAACATAAAAAATTGTGTAATTATATCAGCAGAATTATAAACAGTTGTACCATTTCAAATTCAAATTGGTATTAAATCACTATATTTATTTTTTAAGTCAGAAATTACATTATTTAATGTTGAAAGATTTTTTAAATCAGTATCTTTAACATATCTTCTATTATAAAAAACTCATAATGTTTCATATCAAACAGGCAATCATAATAAAAATTCTTTATTTCATCATTCACTTGCATAAGTTGAAATTAAATCATCACTAAATACAGCTTTATATTTTTTTCTAAAATCATTTGGATTTACCAATTTTGGATCAATTCATAAAATTTGATTTGAAAAAACAGAATTTTTTTCATTATTATTTAATACAAAAATATCAGGTCAAACTCAAGCACTTAATGCTGACATTAATGTATATGTATAATCTTCATATGAAGTAAAATTTTCTATTAATATTTTTTTATCCTTATAATCAGGATAAACTTTTTTGAAATCATCAATTAATTCATAATAATTATCTACATTGTATCAATAAAGCCATACTTTAAAATTTTCTGATTTTCAAGTATTTCAATTATTTGTATCTGCATTTTTCATTGTTACAAGAAGAAAAATAATTGCAAGCAATAAAAAAATTCAAATTATAGAAAAAATAACTTTATTTTTATTATATTCCATCAAACTAAATATTAGATAATAAATGTAAATGCAAATGCATTACTTCTTGTCATCAAGCTTTTCAAACATTAAAATGTAGTTTATATCATCAAGTAATTCATAAATCTTGTGCAATTTTTTTTGCAACAAAAAACATATCAGAAATTAATTCCCTATCAGATTCTTCCAAATGATCAATAGTTTCTATTTCTTTTTTTGGAATAATAAGTAAATGAATTTTTGCTTGTGGATTTATATCTTTAATTACAATTAAATTTTCTTGTTCATAAACTATATCACTTGGAATTTCCCTAGCAATAATTTTTGTAAAAATTGATGTCATTTTTAATAAGTTACTTCATTAAAATAAAAATCACTTTCTTTAAAATCAATAGTTGTAGAATCATCTCATAAAAAAATGATAATAATATATCAACAAATTGATAAAAATATTAAAAAAATAAGTAGAAATCAAGTAACTTTTTCTATATAATTAGAAAAATTCTTAAATTTATAAGCATGTATTTTGGCTACAATAAAAAAACCCCAAATAAAAACCAATAAAAGTGTGTAAATTCATAAATACATCAATGTCATATATTTATTTGTTAGTAATATTTATAAAAATATTATAACTCATATTTTTTATTTGCAAATTTTAAAATAGTTTGATATAATAGATTAAATAAATTTAAAAATTAAAAATAAAAATATGGCAGAAATTAATCATAACTGAAAAATTTTCAATGTAAGTGATGAAATGCAAGCACAATACAATGAACTTGTTAAACTAATTATTGAAACTGAATCAATGGATGATGATGAAAAACAATATTGGTTTGATATAATGCCATCTATGACAGATGACCAAATAGATAGATTATTCAATATATTGGATACTGAAAAGAAAAAATTAGAAGCACTTGAAGAAAAATACCAAACAGAAATTAAAAAATTAAATGAAAAACATTTAATTGAATGGCAAGAATTTCAAATGAAAGACTCTAAACAAAAAATCAAAGCTGCTCAAGATAGTGAAAGTGAAGATGATGCAGATGATGTATTAAAAATGTTAAATGATTTATAAAAAAACTCTTGATTAATCAAGAGTTTTTTTATTATAAATTTCAAGATAAAAAATAAAAGTACTTAAAAGTACTTTTATTTTTTATCTGAAACTAGAAATCACTTTCATGTTCCATTTCTTGTGTCATTTCTTCTAAATGAAATTCTCATACATCAACTTCATCATCATTTGGATCAAAATATTGACTTTCAATATCTTCTTCAGTTGATTGATTATGTATTTTTCTATATTGTTTACCTGCAGGAATAAGTCTACCAATAATAACGTTTTCTTTCATTTCTTTAAATTTATCAATTTTACCTGATACAGATCATTCAACAAGTACTCTAACAGTTTCTTGGAATGATGCAGCAGATAACCAAGATTCAGTATAAAGAGAGATTTTAGTTATACCTAAAAGTAATCTTTCAGCTATACCTGGTTTTTTACCTTCTTTAATTAATCTTGCATTTTCTGATTTAAATTTAATGATATCTACGATATCTCATGGGAAGAATTCAGTATCTCATTTTGATGTAACTCTTACTCTAGAAAGCATTTGTCTAACTATTAATTCAATATGTTTAGAATTAACTGTTTGTCATTGAGATGAGTAAATTGCTTTAATTTCATCAACTATATATTGTTGAGTAACTAAAACTCAAGCTACATCTTTTAATTTTTGTAGATTTAAAGAACCTTCAGTTATTTTTTGTCATTTAGTTACTTTTTGACCATCTTTAACTAATATTCTTCTACCTAAATCAAAACTATATTCATATACTCTAGTTTCTAAATCTTTTACAATAATAACTCATTCTTCTATTTTTTTAACTTCTCAAGCAAATAAAGAAACAATTTTTTGTTTATCTATATTTGATTTAGCAAGTACTTGTTTAGCTTTTATTGTTTGACCAACTTTAACTACAACATCAAAATTATCTTCAAAATAATATTCTTCATTGTATAAATCATCAGCAACAACTCTAACTATAATATTAGAATCAATTTGTTCAATTTGAACTATTCAATCAATATCAGATATTTCAGCAGAAACCTTTGGAGATCTTGCTTCAAATAATTCTTCTACTCTTGAAAGACCTTGGGCCATATCTCAACCTTCTTTTGCAACTCAACCAGAGTGGAAAGTTCTCATCGTTAATTGAGTACCAGGTTCTCAAATAGATTGTGCAGCAATTACTCAAACTGGAGTTCAAATTTCAACTTCTTTGTTTAAACCTAAATCTAAACCATAACAAGCTTTACAAACTCAACCTTCAGATTCACAAGTAAGAACTGATCTAATATCTACTTTATTTATATTATTAGCATTTATTATTAATAAAGTTTTTGTATCAACTATTTTTCAAGCTGGAACTAACACTTTACCATTTGCATCAATAATATCACGAGCAAGAGTATGAGAATAAATTCTATCTTCAAATTTTTCTTCAAAACTTCAAGATTTTTCTCATCTAACAACTGTTTTACAATGAACTGTATGACAATCATCTTCTTTTATCAAAATATTTTGGCTTGAATCAACAAGTCTTCTTGTTAAGTAACCAGATTGTGCTGTTTTTAAGGCAGTATCTGATTTACCTTTTCTTCAACCATGTGTTGCAATAAAATATTCAAGAGTTGAAAATCATTCTTTTAAAGTTGATTTAATTGGAAGTTCAATTGTTTTACCTGTAGTAGAAGCAACTAACCCCTTCATTCAACATAATTGTGTAATATTTCACCGATTTCATCTAGCTCAAGAATCAATAAAGTTAAATATATGATTACTTGGTAAGAATAATTCTTTTAATTCACTTTCAATTACTTTTTTAACATCAGCCCAAACTTTAATAGATTGATTATATTTTTCATCTTCAGTCATGAATCCAAGCCACCATTTCTTTTGAATATATTTTACTTTTTCTCAAGCATCAGCTAATAATTCTTTTTTATTTTCAGGAGTTACCATATCATCTTTTGAGATTGATAATAATGAAATTGTAGAATATCTATATCAGAAATTTTTAATTTGGTCTACAAATTGTGCAGTTACTTCAGCTCATAATTCTTCAAATGATCTAGCAAGAATTTTTTTAATTGCTCATTTTCTTAAAGTTTCATTTATAAAACCTAACCCTTCTGGAACTATTTCATTGAAAAGTAATCTACCATAGTTTGTTTCAACAAATTCTCAGTTTATTCTAACTTTTATTTTTGATTTAATTCATAAAACTCATGCATCGTAAGCAAGTCCTACATCATCAATATTAGCAAAAACTTTACCTTCTCAAAGACCACCTTCTTCCATTGCTGTAACATAATAGTTTCACAAAATCATATCTTGACCTGGTGCTACTATAGGTTCTCAACTTGATGGAGCAAGTAAATTTTTAGAAGTAACCATTAAATCACGAGCTTCTCTTTGAGCTTGATCAGTAATTGGTAGATGTATTGCCATTTGATCTCAGTCGAAATCCGCATTGAAGGCAGTACAAGTTAAAGGATGTAATTGAATAGCTTTTCATTCAATTAAAACTGGTCTAAATGCTTGTATAGAAAGTCTATGTAGCGTTGGTGCTCTGTTCATTAAAACATATTTTCACTCAATTACTTCATCAAGTGCATCCCAAACTTCTTTACTAGATTTTTCAATAAATTTTTCAGCATGTTTTATATTGTAAACTAAACCATCTTCAATAAGTTTACCAATAACAAAAGGTTTAAATAATATTAATGCCATTGATTTTGGTATACCACATTCATCAATTTTAAGTGAAGGTCAAACAACGATTACAGATCTAGCAGAGTAATCAACTCTTTTCCCTAGTAAGTTTTGTCTGAAACGCCCTTGTTTACCTTTTAAAATTTCAGTTAATGATTTTAATTTCTTTTTATTAGCAGTAACAAATCATGATCTATTTGTTCTTGTTTCACCAGTTAATAACATATCAACTGATTCTTGAAGCATTCTTTTTTCATTTTTCAAAATAACATCAGGTGCTCCTAATTCAATCAATTTTTTAAGTCTATTATTTCTGTTTATAACTCTTCTATATAAATCATTTAAATCAGAACTTGCAAATCTTCAACCATCTAGTTGAATCATTGGTCTTAAATCTGGTGGTATAATTGGAAGTGCTTCCAAAATAAACCATTCAGGTCTTTGTCATGATTTAAGTAAACTTGAAGCTAATTTAATTTTTTGAAGAATCTTTTTTTGTTTAATTTGAGTAGAATTTTTTAATTCAACTTCTTGTTCTTCAATAAATTTTAATAAATCTATTCTTTCAAGTAAAAGTTTTAAATATTCAGCTCAAGTTCCTCATTTAAATACATGTGGAAATTTAGAATCTAAAACTCTATATTCTAATTCTCAAATAATAGCTCCAACTTGAAGTGATTTTAATCAAGCTCTTAATTCTTCGAATTCCCCTGTTAATTCATCAACTTTTGACATCAAAATTGCTTCTTCAACTTTGTATTTTTTTTCATTTAACTCTCATGAGTCTTTTCTAGATTTTAATTCTCCAAGTTCTCTTTGAAGTTCTTTTTGCATTTCTGCTTTTGAAACTTTGTATTTTTCTTCTAATTCTTTATTTACTTCAAGTAGTTTATCTTCATAAACATCAGTAATAATATAAGAAGCAAAATACACAACTTGTTCTAGTTTTTTAACTGGTAAGTCTAATAATAGACCAATTCTACCTGGAACAGATTTAAGATACCAAGTATGTGCAACTGGAGCATATAAATCAATATGAGCCATTCTTTCTCTTCTAGCAGAAGATTTAGTTACTTCAACTCAACATCTTTCACAAACTATACCTTTGTATCTTATTCTTTTATATTTTCAACAAGCACATTCATAGTTTTTTCTAGGACCAAATATTTGTTCACAAAATAACCCTCATCTTTCTGGTCTTTGTGTTCTATAGTTTATAGTTTCACTTATCAAAACTTTACCATGTGATAAAGATCTAATTCTTTCAGGACTAGCAATTCATAAAGATATTCAAGCTAAGTTATCAAGGTTTTTACCTTCTGTAATATCTTTTTTACCTATATTTTTTGCTATTTCTGAAAAGTCAGTGATTTTGTCATTTAGAAAATTATCTAAAGATTTATCAAACATTATGATTATAATTAGAGATTAAAAATTTTAAGAGAGGAATAATTATTTGTTTTTAAAATAATTATTCTGCTTTTTTATTTTCGCTTGTTCATTCTTGAACTTTATTTTCTATTTTTACAATTTCTTCATATCTTCTCATTGCAATATCTTCTTTTTCTTGTAATTCTTCTTTATCTAATAAATCAAGATCCAATCAAATAGCTTGTAGTTCTTTTAAAAGTACATTAAATGATTCTGGAATATTTGGTTTTTTAATTGTAGCATTTTTAACAATAGCTTCATAAGCTTGTGTTCTACCTGCAACGTCATCAGATTTGATTGTAATCATTTCTTGAAGAATGTTACTTGCAGCATATGCTTCAAGAGCCCAAACCTCCATTTCTCAAAATCTTTGACCTCAATTTTGTGCTTTACCTCATAGTGGTTGTTGTGTAACCATAGAGTAAGGACCAACAGATCTAGCATGAATTTTTTCTTCTACTAAATGGTGTAATTTTAGCATATATTTTACTCAAACCATAGTTCTTTCTTTAAATGCATTTCAAGTTTCACCATCATATAATTGAACTTTTCAATCAGAAGACATTCAAGCTTTTTCCATAAGTTCAGTTACTTTATCAACACTTATACCATTTAATATAGGTGTTGCTACAGTAATTCACATTTTTTTAGCTGCCATACCCATATGAGATTCTAATACTTGACCGATGTTCATACGAGATACTACTCATAATGGATTAAGTATAATATCAACTGGAGTACCATCAGCCATAAATGGCATATCTTCAACTGGAACTACTCTAGAAACGATTCATTTATTACCATGTCTTCAAGCCATTTTATCTCAAACTTCTATTTTTCTTGTTTGAGCAACAAATACTTTTACTTGTTTAAATACTCAAGTTGGTAAGTTATCTCAAGATTCTCTTTTTAATATATGAACTTGTAAAATTTTACCACCTTGTCATGAAGGTAATCTAAGTGAACTATCTTTTACATCTTTTGATTTATCTCAGAATATAGCTCTAAGTAATCTTTCTTCTGGTGATAATTCTTGTTCTCATTTTGGAGTAATTTTTCAAACTAATATATCTCATCCTTCAACATAAGCTCAAGTTCTAATAATACCATCTGCATCTAAATCTTTTAATTTTGAACTAGAAACATTAGGGATATCATCAGTAGTTTGTTCAGGTCCAAGTTTAGTTTCTCTTACATCTAGTGTAAATTCTTTAATATGAATTGATGTATAATAATCATCTTCTACTACTTTACTTGAAATAATAATAGCATCTTCATAGTTATAACCTTTCCATGGCATATATGCTACAGTTAAGTTTCTTCAAATAGCTAATTCTCAATTATCAACAGCATGACCATCACATAATACATCACCTTTTTTAACTGATTGACCATGAGATACAACTGGTTTTTGATGAACAATCATATCATGGTTTGATCTTTTAAATGTAGTTAATTCATACAATTTTTTATTACCATTTTTATATAAAACAGTTATATGTTTTGCATCAACTCAAATAATTTCTCAATCATCTTCAGCTAAAATAACATATCAACTACCTTCTCATACAATTCTTTCCATACCAGTTCATACAATTGGAGCTTGTGGTCTAACTAATGGAACTGCTTGTTTCATCATGTTTGAACCCATTTCCGCTCTTGTAGCATCGTCATGTTCTAAAAATGGAAGTAGAGAAGTTTCTATCGACATCGTTTGTTTTGGAGAAACATCAATATGAGTAATTTCACTAATATATGAAATAGTAGGTTCATTACCTGCTCTTGAAGAAATTCTTGTTGTTAGAAAATTTCCATAAGCATCAGTTGCAGTACCAGCTTCAGCAATATTTAATGCTCTTTCTTGATGTGCATCAAAATAGTCATATCTATCACCTAAAAATCATCTAACTTCTATTTTATCAGCTTTTATTTTTTCTTTAATTGTTTTTGCTAAATCTTCTGTAATATATGATTTATCTTTAACAATAGTTTTTCCATCATCTCATAATATATCTCATAAAGCAATTCTATTTACAGCAGATTTACCATCATTTGAAACAAAATGTTCTATAACTCTAAATGGAGTAAGAATAAAACCATATTTATCTACTTTTGCATAAGATGCAAAGTATAATACAAGTCATATATTTGGTCCTTCTGGAGTAGCAATTGGACATATTCTTCAATATTGAGTTGGATGTACATCTCTTACTTCAAAAGATGCTCTTTCTCTAGTTAATCAACCAGGTCCAAGAGCTGAAACTCTTCTTTTATGTCATAATTCAGAAAGTGGATTTGATTGTTCCATAAATTGTGATAATTGAGATGAACCAAAAAATTCTTTCAATATCGCAACTATTGGTCTTGAGTTGATAAAAGTACCTGGAGTAGCATCATCAAGTTCAACGATAGTCATTCTATCTTTTGTGATTCTTTCCATTCTAGCAATACCAACTTTAATTTTATCCATTACTAATTCTCAAACTGATCTAACTCTTCTATTTTCTAAATGGTCGATATCATCAACCATATGTTCTTTTGATCAGTAAACAAGATTTAAATAATATTTTAATGAAACAAGTAAATCAGTTATATTTAAAAATTTACCATTTTCGTCTTCATATTTAGTTT
>CALMDL010000139.1 GCA_937864995.1 uncultured Candidatus Altimarinota bacterium
AAATGTAGGGAAATCACTACTATACCATCATACAAAACTATCAAATGCTCAGTTGAAAGGTGGATAACAAATAAGTGCTACAGTCCATCATAATATTGTTGGTTCAACACTTTTTATTTTATTTCATAAATGTTTACTTTCAACTAAGTATCAAAGAGTAAAAAATAATAAATCTATAAATATTATTAATTTAAATATAGTTATGAAAATATAATTATTATAAAAATAATAAAAACTTTTGAAAAACATTCATATTTCTATGTATCAATAATATAATTTATTTTTCACATCTGATAAATTAGATGAAATCCATATTATCATTAATGGTGCAAAAAATAACTTTACAAGCCATGCTAATACAGAATTTTTTTCTTCTGGATTAATTTTATATTCATTATTTTTTAATTTTTTTATTATGTATTCTATTATAACTCTTGCTTTTGATTTTTCATTTTCTACTAAGTAAAATGGTATTAATACAATTGCATAAATAGTAAATAACATATTAAATATATCTAAAGTATTTATCTTAAAATTTATATAAGTTATATCAAAAAATAAAAAATTATTAAAATAATTATTGTTTGTATAAAAAATATATCAAATAGTAATAAATATCATACTTGAAATGTAGTTTTTTAATATCTCTTTCATATTTTTATTTTAGAATATATGTAAATAATTTTATAAATAAAAGTCTAAATTGCAATTTGATATTTTTTTAATAAAATATTTTTTATTACTTATTTAAATTTTTTTGATGAAAAAAGGGCATATATTTTTTATTTCTTGAGTTGCTGGAGCTTGAAAATGAACTGCAATTAAATTGCTATTAAAAGATAAAATTCCTAATCTTGAATTAGCATTATCTTGTAAGACTAGAGAACTTAGACAATGAGAAGTAAATTGAATTGATTATATAAAACTTTCTTTAAATGAATTTAAAAAAGCAATTGAAAATAAAGAATTTTTAGAATACAATTTTGTCCATAATCAAGCATATTATGGTACTAGAATTTTTGATGTTATTGATAATTGAATAAATTTGTGAAAAATTATACTAAAAGAAATGGATATATTAATTTTACCAAAAGTACTTGAAGAAAATAAAATATCAAAACAAGATTTTACTTATATATTTTTGGATATTCCTCTAGAAAAAATAAAAGAAAGAATGATTTCCAGAGGTGATGATATTACATGAGTTGATTATGAAAATAGAATAGAATCTGCAAAAAAAGAAAAATCATTATCACATCTAGCAGATTATATTATTGATGCTAGTAAAACTCCAGAATATACTTTGGAAGAATTAAAAAAGATAATTTATAGTAAAATAAGTTTTTAATATGAAAATACATATAATTACAATATTTCCTGAAAGTTTTATTTCTTATTTTTGAAGTTCAATAATTAAAAAAGCAATAGACTCAAATTTGATAGAATTTAAATATTATAAATTAAATGATTTCAGTAGTAATAATTTTAAAAGAGTTGATTCAAAAGCATATTGAATGCATTGACAAGTTATATCACCTGAACCATTATCAAAAGCAATTGAACATGTGTTTAGAGTTATATGAAAAAAAGTAAAGGTTATATATATGTCACCAAGTTGAGATTTATTAACTCAGGAAAAAGTTGAAAATTATTATAATAAACTATGAGAAGAATTTATCATAATTTGTGGTCATTATGAATGAATTGATCAAAGAATAATTGATTTATATGTAGATTATTGCATAAGTATTTGAGAATATGTAATTTCAAGTTGAGAACTTGCTACACAAGTTTTTGTAGATTCTATCGCTAGAAATATTCCTTGAGTTTTATGAAATAATACATCATTAGAGGAAGATAGTTTTTCTAAAAAATTTAATAGACAAAAAGAGTATCCTGTATATACTAAGCCAGATATTTTTATGTGAAAAAAAGTACCTGAAATTTTATTATCAGGTAATCATAAAAAAATAGAAGAGTGGAAATTAAAAAATTTAACATAAATAAAAAAGGATGGAAAAAATTGATTTATATTTACAAGCTATGTGGGAAGCTGTAACATTTGAGTTTGCATTAAAATTAGGAATTATTTATTTCTTTGTTATATGGATTGCATTAATTGTTTGGGTTATAAAAGATATATCAATTAGAACAAATAATTTATTTTTTCAAATAATTGCAGTTTTAACTATTTTACTTCTTAGTCCTTTTGGTATATTTATATATTTATTAATTAGACCTAGAAGAACATTATATGATAAATATTATGAAGAAATAGAAGAAAATTTAGATATATTTAATGAGATAGTTGAAGAAAGAAAAAAAGAAGCAGAAAAAAAAGTACTTAAATCATCAAGTGTAATTAAGACTGAAATTAAAGATACAAATTTTAAAAAAGAAAATATAAAAAAAGAAAATAAATTAGAAGAAAAAGATATTGATCATGATGAAAATAAAGATGATGAAGATGATGAAGCATAAAAAAAATTAGAACCTTAGGTTCTAATTTTTTTTATTTATTAAAAAATGAGTCAATTATTTTTCTATATATCATTCTTTGTTTTAATTCAGCATAATATTTAGTTTCTGGTAAATATAATTCTTCTAATCTTTTTAATACATCAGGATTTTGAAATTTAGATAAAACTTTTTCAATTTCAGCTCTCATTTCAACATCATTTGTTTCTATTTTTTCTAATTCTCATAATTTATGAAGAATTAATTCTCATTGTAATCTTTTTAAAGCAACAGGTCTTACATGAGTTTCTTTATATGCTTCTTCATCCATTTTTAAACTTTCTAGGTAATCTGACATTTTTATATTGTCATTTGCCATATTTTGTTTAATTTCAGAAAAAACTTTTTCAATTTGATTTTTAAGTAAGTTTTCTCAAATATCAACACTACTTATTT